>NZ_JBHWLY010000056.1:0-38837 GCF_042730435.1 Nocardioides sp. NPDC059952
GCCGGGTCGACCCATCGGTCGAACCCGGCGCCGAGCCTTTGTCAGGAGCGTGCCGCCAGCAGCTGCTGGAGCCAGAGGTAGGAGTCCTTCGGGGTCCGGGTGAGGGTGTCGTAGTCGACGTGCACGAGCCCGAACCGCTCGGTGAAGCCCTCGGCCCACTCGAAGTTGTCGAGCAGGGACCAGGTGAAGTAGCCGCGTACGTCGACGCCGTCCTCGATCGCCCGGGCGATCGCGCGCAGGTGGCCGTCGTGGTAGTCGATCCGCGCCTGGTCGGAGACCCGTCCGTCGACGACCTTGTCGTGATAGGAGCAGCCGCTCTCGGTGACGTAGAGCGGCGGCAGCGCGTCGCCGTACCGCTGGTGGAAGGTGGTCAGGGTCTCCCGCAGCCCGTCGGGAACGATCGCCCAGCCGAAGTCGGTGGTCGGGACGTCGGTGATCCGGCGCAGCTCGAACGGCATCCCCTCGGGCAGCGCCGCACCCTCCAGCACTGGTGACTCCTCGCCCCCGGCGCCGGGCACACCGACCAGGGTCGGCTGGTAGTAGTTGACGCCGAACCAGTCCAGCGGCGTCGAGATCACCGCCAGGTCGTCGGCGACCGGTCCGGGCATGAACCCCTCCATCCCGTCGGGGTAGGACCCGCGCAGGATCGGGTCGGCGAAGAGCCAGTTCGCCAGGGTGTCGTACGCCGCCGCGGCCTCGCGGTCCTCGGCGGAGTCGCTCGCGGCCCAGGTCGGGGTGTGGTTCGACGCGATCCCGATGTTGGTGGCGCCGGCGGCCCGCAGCGCCTGGACGGCGAGCCCGTGGCCGAGCAGCTGGTGGTGGGCGACGGGAAGCGCGTCGAAGCCGAGGCTCTGGCCGGGTGCGTGGGTCCCGATGGCGTGGCCGAGCATCGTGACCACGACCGGCTCGTTGAGCGGCATCCACATCGAGACCCGGTCACCGAGCCGATCGGCGACGATCGTGGCGTAGTCGGCCAGCCGCTGCGCGGTCTCCCGGCTCTGCCAGCCGCCGGCGTCCTGGAGCGGCTGTGGCAGGTCCCAGTGGTAGAGCGTCACGGCCGGCTCGATGCCGGCCTCCAGCAGCGCGTCGACCAGCTTGTCGTAGAAGGCGAGCCCGGCCTCGTTGGCCGGTCCGGACCCGGTCGGCTGGATCCGCGGCCAGGCGACGGAGAACCGGTAGGAGTCGACCCCGAGGTCCTTCATCAGCGCGACGTCCTCCGGCCAGCGGTGGTAGTGGTCGCACGCGACCGCGCCCGTCTCGCCGTTCCTGATCCGGCCGGGCTCCGCGCTGAACGTGTCCCAGATCGAGGTGCCGCGGCCGTCCTCGCCGACGGCTCCCTCGATCTGGTACGACGCCGTCGACACGCCGTACGTGAAGTCGGCGGGGAGGGCGGGGAAATCGGTCATCGGGACTCCTTCATCGAACGGACTTGATCTGGAAGACGAGCACGGCGCCGGCGAGGGCGGCGGCGGCCGCCGCGGCATAGAGGGCTGGGTATCCCAGGGTGGCGACGAGCGGCGCGGCGATGACCGGAGCGAGCACCTGCGGCAGCGCGTTGGCGATGTTGATGACGCCGAGGTCCTTGCCGCGGTCGGCGGCCTCGGGAAGGACGTCGATCATCAGGGCCAGGTCGACGGAGGTGAAGATCCCCATGCCCAGCCCGAGCACGATGACGGCAGCCACCGTCGTCGGCCAGGTGCTCCAGCCCCCGAGACTCAGGGTGGACCCGGCCATGACGACTCCGGCGACGAGCACGAAGACGCGCCGACGCCCGACGCGGTCCGACAACGCACCGGCACCGACCACGGTGACGAGCAGGGCCAGCGAGTTGAGCGCGGAGAGCAGGAAGACGCCGGTCTCCGGGTCGCCGTAGCCGACCTCGTCGTCGAGGTAGTAAAGGAGGTAGACCAGGCCGATCGCGAAACCCAGGTTGATCAGGAACCGGGTCAGCCACGCCCAGGCGAAGTCCGGGTGGCGGCGGGGGCTGACCCAGAACCCCTTCGCGAACGTCGTCCACGAGAACGGTGGCCGGTCGGCGCGGTCGAGCACGAGGTCGCGGCGCATCACGACGTACGGCACGGTCGCGATCACCAGGAAGGCCGCGCAGGCGAGGTAGCCGCCGGTGATACCGCCGGCGGCAGCGGCGAGCCCGGCACCGACGACCGAGCCGACGGTCTGCGCCAGGCCGAGGTAGCCGCCCACGGTGCCGCGCTGGCGGTGGGGAACGTGGTCGGGTACGGCAGCCGTGATGGCCGCGAGGTTCGCGTTGAGCGAGAGCTGCGCGAGACACCAGCCGACGGTCACGACGGTGAGGTTCGGCGCGAAGGCGAGCAGGACCAGGCTCGCGACGCCGCCGGTCGTGCCGGCCACGATCCAGGGGAGGCGGCGGCCGAACCGGGACGTCGTACGGTCCGAGAGCGCACCGAAGACCGGGTTCGCGGCCGTCGAGAAGAGCGCACCGATGCCGAGGATCCAGGCGAGCGCCGCCTCCTTGTCGTCTCCGGCGAAGCGCTCCGCCTGGATCCCGAGCAGGGTCAGGATCGGGCCGAACCAGGCGGTGTAGAGGCCGGCGTTCGCGAGCGAGATCGCGGCGACCCACGGCCGGGTCGCCCGCTCGGTGGGTGCGGCGAGCCCGGTGCTCACAGGAAGGCGGTGCCTTCGCCACGGTAGGTCGCGACCTCGCCGACGAGGGCGCCGTCGTCGACGACGTGGAAGGCGTCGAGGTGCTCGGACAGCTCACCGGCCTTGGTGTGCCGGAACCACACCCGGTCGTCGATCCTCAGACCGGCCGCGCCGGGTCCGGTCAGCGGCGTCTGCACCTCGCCGGCGCCCTCGGCGGGCAGCAGCTTGAGCCCGCGCGGCCAGACGGGTGCCGGCATCCGGTCGGCCCCGGCGGCTCCGGAGGCGATCCAGCCGCCGCCGAGCACGGTGGCGTGGCGCGGTGAGGGGCGGCGTACGACGGAGAGGACGAAGTACGCCGCGGGCCGCGGCGTGAACCGGGTGTAGTGGTCGAACAGGTGCGGTCCGAACAGGCCGGATCCCGCGGCGATCTCGGTGACAGCGGACTCCGCTCGGGTCGTCTCGATGCTGCCGGTGCCGCCACCGTTGACGAACTCCAGCGGAGCGATCCGGCGGACCGCGCTCACGGCGGCGGCACGACGCTCCGCCAGCTCGCGCGCGGAGAGCCACTGCACCGCGCGGACCGCGTGCTTGCGCAGACCCGGCTGGTTGTCGCCGACGCCGGCGATCTGGCCCTCGTAGGCCATCATACCGACCAGCCGAAGGCGCGGACGGGCCACGATCGCGCGGGCGAGCTTCGCGGCCTGCTCGGGCGTGTGCACGGGGGAGCGGCGGGCGCCGAGGTGCACGAGTCCGCCGGCGAGCCGCAGCGAGGCGTCGAGCTCGAGGCAGACCCGGATCGGTGGCCCGTCGCGGCCGACGACCGAGTCGATCAGGTCGAGCTGGTCGACGCTGTCGACCATGATCGTGACGCGGTCGGCGAGCAGCTCGTCGGAGGCCAGCGTACGCAGGGCGACCCGGTCGACGCTCGGGTAGCCGACCACCACGTCGTCGACCTCGCGGGCCAGCCAGAGGGCTTCGGGAAGGGTGTAGGCCAGTACGCCCCGGAAGCCCGGCATCGCCAGCACGTCCCTGATCACGGCTCGCGACCGCACCGACTTGCTGGCCACCCGGATCGGGATACCGGCGGCGCGGCGCACCAGGTCGGCGGCGTTGGTCCGGAGCGCGCCGAGGTCCAGGACGCCGTAGGGCGTCTCGAGGTCGGAGGTCGCCTCCGCGAGCGCGCGGTAGGAGGTCGCGGGGGAGGTGGTCATCAGGCTCATCGTCCCAGCACTCGTTCCAGGTAGGGGTTGGTGAACAGGCGCGCCGGGTCGAGCCGGTCGCGGAGGGCGACGAAGTCGTCGTAGCGGGGGTAGACCTCGCGCAGCGACGCCGCGTCGAGCCGGTGCATCTTGCCCCAGTGCGGCCGGCCGCCGGCGGCGCCGAGGACGTCCTCGCAGATGCCGAACCAGCGCTCGTGCGGCATCCGGTGGTACTGGTGGAAGGCCACGACGGCCGAGTCGCGCTCGTAGGCCGGCGAGAGCCAGATGTCGTCGTGGCGTACGAACCGGACCTCGAAGGGGAACGACACCGCCTCGTCGTGGGTGTCGACCCACCGCTTCAGCTCGCGCAGCGCCGGCACGAGCGCGTCGCGCGGCACGAAGTACTCACCCTCGCGGAAACGTACGTCCCGGTCGGAGGCGAACACGTTCGGGGCCAGGTCGGTGAAGTCGCGTGCGGAGATCGCCTTGGTCACGAACCGGGTGATCCCGGGCACCAGGCGCGGGAAGCGGGTGCCTGCGCGGAGCATCGCCTCGAAGCCGATGTTGGTGACGATCCTGTCGTCGAGAGTGCGGGCGAACCGGCTCATCGGGCGCAGCTCGGTGTCGCCGGGCAGGCGCTGGAACTTCCTGGTCAGCGCGGTGGTCGTGTGCGGGAACCAGAAGAACTCGAAGTGGTCGTTGGCGGCGACCAGCTCGTCGACGCCGTCGAGCACCTCCTCGAGCGGCGCGGCCGCGTCGACGGCCCGCAGCGCATAGAGCGGCACGCACTGCAGCGTCACCTTGGTGATCACGCCGAGCGCGCCGAAGGAGACCCGGGCGGCCTCGAACAGCTCGGGCCGCTCGGTCGCCGAGCACTGCACGACCGACCCGTCGGCGAGGACGAGCTCGAGGCCGCGCACCTGGGTCGAGATGCTGCCGAACGCGGCGCCGCTGCCGTGGGTGCCGGTCGAGATCGCGCCGGCGAGGGTCTGCCGGTCGATGTCGCCGAGGATCTCCATCGCCAGCCCGTGCTCGGCCAGGATCGGGTTGAGCCGATGCAGCGGGATGCCCGCGTCGACCGTCACGAGTCCGGACTCGCGGTCGACCGAATGGATGCCGTCGAGCCGGTCCGGCCGCAGCTGTACGCCGGGCGCGACCGCCGCGCCCGTGAACGAGTGCCCCGAGCCGATCATCCGGACCTTCAGCCCGTCGCGGGAGGCCTCCTTGACGGCGGCCGCCACCTCGTCGGTCGTCGCGGGGGAGGCCACGCGCGCGGGGGTGACCCGCTCGGTGCCCGCCCAGTTCTGCCAGGTCACGATGTCCCTCCCAGGACCGGATAGTGGTCGGAGTAGTCGGTGTAGGTCGTCCCGCCGGAGGTCCACGGCGGCGAGGTCGGCGTCAGGGTGGTGTTGGTCCAGCCCCGAGGCTGCGGGTGACCGCGCCGGAAGAGCACGTAGTCGAGCTGCTCGCGCCCGCCCGAGCTCGCCAGCGGGTTGGTCTCCGGGTCCCAGCTGTAGGGATGCCCGGCGAAGGCCGGGGCGGAGGTGTCGAGCGCGGTCAGCATGGTGGCGTACTCGGGGGACTCCTTGACCACGTTGAGGTCGCCGGTGATCACGATCGGCTCGTCGGCCGGGATCGCGAGCCCGTCGAGGAAGCCGTCGAGCTCGGCGAACTGCGCGGCCCGGACCTCGGCGCCGTTGCCGAAGCAGGCGGAGTCCTCGGCCTGGACGTGGGTGCCGACCACGTGCACCGGTCGGCCGTCAACGTCGAGGCGGGCGTAGACGAACCCCTTGTTCGCGAACCAGTCGGCGCCGCACCCGTCGGCGTACACGTACTGGACCCGGTGCGTGATCGGCCAGCGGCTCAGGATGGTCACGCCGCCGTCCTCGGGGGTCAGCGAGGAGTAGGACCCGAGGGTCTCGTCCCAGCCCGAGCGGGAGCGGCCGAGGACCGGTGTCTGGTGGGGATACTGGCTGGCCAGGCGGGACTTGAGGGTGTCGGACGGGCCGTTGTCGAAGGCCTCCTCCAGCACCACCACGTCGTGCCCGCGCAGGTGGTCGGCCTCGGCGAACAGGCCCGCCCGGGTGCCGTTGGCCTTCCCACCCAGGATCGTCGGCAGCATCGCGACGTTGTGGGTCAGGATGCTCAGGTCGGGCGGCGGGGCCGCTGCCGAGGCCGCCGGGCCGGGCACCAACGTCGCGGCAAGTGCGCACGCCGCCGCGATGCCCACCGCTGCGGACCTCATCGGCCCACGACCGAGAACGTCGGGCTGGTGCCGCTGATCGACCGGATGGTTCCGAGCAGGCTCCGGGCATCGCCGAAGTAGCGGATCCGATAGCTCCCGGGCGTCACGTCCTCGGGTACGTCCCAGGTGATCGTCACCTTCGACGCGGCGACGCCGTAGCGCTGCCAGTGCAGCTTCGTCGACCAGTCGCCGTCGTCGGCGATCCGCTGCCACCCGTCCGGCGTACGCCGCTCCACGGTGAGGTAGCTGCCCTCGTGGTGCAGGTCGTTGTTGGGGTGCGCGCCGGCGAAGGTCACGCTCACCTGCTCACCCGGTCCGTACGTCGCGCCCGGCGCGGTCAGCACGTCGCCGTAGCCCTTCCCGATCGGCGGCGCGTCGGCCACCACCGCACCCTGGAGCGAGGCGAGCTGGCCGGCGCTGCGGTCGCGCTCCTTCTCGCCGAGCGGTACCTCGACCCCGTCCCGCATCGCCGCGCCGAGGTCGGCCGCGGTCTGCATGAACGCCGGGAGCTCGTAGCGTCCGAAGAGCGTCGAGGCGCCCTCGTACTCCTTGGCCTCGTACTCCTCCGGGGTGGTCAGGTAGTGGGCGTAGGCGTTGGCGTAGCCCTGCACCAGGACGTGGTCGATGTCGGTGCCGACCGCCTCGGCGACCGCCTGTCGCAGCCGCAGACCGGACACCACGGTCACCTCGGCCGGCATCCCGACGAGGTAGAGGTCGCCGACCCGGACCAGCTGCACCGGCAGCTTCTGCTGCACCATGTCGAGCGCCCCGACCGGGAGCAGGATCTCCTTCGACCCCTGGCACGCGCGCAGCGCCGGGCTCGCGGTGTAGAGCGCCTCGGAGATCGCCGCGACCGCCGGGTTGCCGCCGTCCTTGCCCTCCTTGAAGATCGGCAGCCCGCCGCCACCGTCCTCGGTGCTGCCCGCCGCGAACGCCGCGCCGAGCGCGGCCGGGCAGGTGGTGTGCGGCTTCCCGTCGGGGGTGAACTCGGGGCGTACCGCGGTGTTCGCGAGGTTCACGTAGACGATCCGGGAGTCGACGCCTCCGGCAAGGGCGCGGTCGTCGTCGAGCCCGCGGCGGGCCGCGTCGTACGTCCTGGTGCCGATGATCCGGGTGTTCTCGAACTGGTCGGTGGTCGGGCCGTCGGAGGGCCGCAGGTTGAGGTTGGGCGACATGTCGCCGGAGTTGGTCTGCGCGAACGACGCGACGAAGCCGGGGTCGTCGCTGTCCGCGACGTAGTCGACGCCGCGGGCGAGCCGCTCCCAGGCGTACTCGGCGTAGCCCTTGTTGTCGGGGCTCACCAGGGTGTTGTTGGTCGACATGCTGGTCGCGTGGACCGGGAACCAGTTGATGACGCCGTCGAGCTCGCCCGCGCGGCGCACCTGGAGCGTGGTGCTCCGGGTGTCGACGCCGCCGGGGAAGTGGGCCTTGTCGGCCTCCGGGTTGCGGTCGAACGCGGTCTTGGACCGGTTGACGTTGGCGTTGGTCAGCTCGCTGGTCGAGACGCTCAGCTCGGCCGGAGCGAGGTCGGCGTCCGCCCGAACGACGGAGGAGACGATCCCGTCGACGAGCGCGCGGAACGTCTTGCCGTGGTAGCCCAGCGTGGTGACGTTGTAGAGCGTGTGGTGCGAGAAGCCGCCCGGCGCCGCGTGCGTGTGGGTAGCCGTCAACATCACGTTGCGCTCGGAGTAGGTGTCGCCGAAGCGCTGCTCGAGCTTCGCCAGCACTGCGTCGCGGACGCTCTGGAAGATCATCCCGGCGTCGGCGAGGATGTGGACCACGCGCTCGCCCGAGTCCGGGTCGGCGATCACGAACGCCCGGGCGCGCTGGCGCATGTGCAGGCCGCTGCTGACCTGGCCGAGGTCGGCGTACCCCATCATCCCGGCCTCGGCGACCTCGCCGGTGACGTCGGCGATGCCGCGGCCGACCAGGAAGTCCTCGCCCCGGTCGGTCGCGGCCTGTGCGGTGCTCGACGGGGTGGTGGTCGCGCTCGCCGAAGGCGGTGCCGCCGCGAGTCCGAGCGCAGCGACCGTCACCGCCGCTGTGGCCGTCGCCGTCTTCCAGGTGACCCAAGTCATACCCGGAGGATGCCTGCCCGTTGCGGTGTGGGTCAAGGGTCCTGGACAAATGACCCACTTGTTGGTCTCAGTCGGTCGCGATCTCCGCGAGCAGGTCCGCGGCGGGTGACGGGTGGACGAGCCAGCGGAGATGGCTCGACTCCAGGGTGTGGACGGCGTACGGGTTGTCGGGGGTGAGGGCGTCGCCCTCGCGGATCAGTCGGTCCTGCATCGCCGGCGGCATGCTGACGTCCTCGCTGAGGCGTACGAACGCACGGCGGACCGTGCCCCAGGTGGCCGCCTGGGCGCGGTCGTCGGGACTGCCGGCGTCGAGGTTCTCGTCGGGCTGGAAGGTGTTGAGGAACGTACGGAACTCGTCGTCGGTGCCGTCGGCCATGAAGGCGTGCTTGAGGCCGGCCAGGACCTCGGGGGAGGCGGTGCGGAAGTTGCAGCGCAGCAGGCCGACGTCGGCGGGGTTGGCGGCGGCCGCGCCGATCAGCACGGAGGCGTCGAAGGAGGCCATCTCGGGCTCGGCGTTGTACGCCGCCGCATCGAGCTCCACCGGGGCCCAGGCCGAGACGTAGACCATCTGGTCGATCAGGTCCGGGCGGGCGTTGGCGGCCGCGGTCAGGGTGATCCCGCCGCGGCTGTGCGCGACCACGACCACCGGGCCGTGCTCCTTCGCCCGCTCGAGCACGGAGACCAGGGAGGCGACGTTGTCGGCGAGAGTCACGCCCTTGATCCCGCCCGGCGCGGACGCGAGCGCGGCGAGGTCCTGGGGTGCCTGGTAGGCCACGGGGAAGGTCGCTCCGAAGCCGTGGCCGGGCAGGTCGACCGCCAGCGAGCGGAACCCGCGCAGCGCCAGCTCGGCCTGGAGCGGTGCGAACGAGAACGAGTTGGCGAAGGCGCCGTGGACCAGGACGAAGGTCGGCTCGGGGGAAGACATGCCCGAGACATTAACCCGACCCGGCACGGGGCACCGGTCAATTTTCGAACGGTGCCGACCGTGGGGCCCGGCCCATCGGCGTACCTCCGTAGATGACCGACCCATCGGCTCGCTGGTAGGTCAGCCAGGTCTCGGTCTTCGTGAATCCGACACCCGGCTTGCTGTAGTCGCACACCCCGTCGGGGAAGGTCTTCTCCAGCCTGGCCCACTGAGCATCGGTGAGACCGAAGGCACCGTAGTCGTCGGTGCGGCGCAGCGGCTTGAGGTGGCACTTGGCGTTGTCGGAGTAGTTGTTGTCGCCGGCCACGATCCGCGGTGTCGCGAAGTCGGTCTTCACCAGGTCGCTGACCGGCCCGAGCCCGCACACCACGTCCGAGACCGGGTCGACGACGAGGTTGAGCGCGGGATCCAGGACCGGCTGGACAGCACCGTTGAGGCCGTCGAGCACCCCGCCGGTCAGGTCGTCCACGAGCGGGTCCGCGACCGGCAGGAACAGGCCGTCCTCGCTGGAGACACCCTGGGTCTGGGTGCACCGGTCGTGGAGGTCGCCGGGGCGGTCTTGGACGATCTTGTCCGCCAGCGCCACGTCACGCCGATCCGCCTCGACCGACGCAAGCCACCGGTCCATCGCGAGCAGCGCCTCCTTGGAGTAGCTCGGGTCGCCGATGAGGGGCGTCACGCCGTACCAGATCACCTGGTTGTCCGCGTGGCCCTGCTCCCGGGTCAGCCGGTCGCGCATGGCCCAGGCCCAGCGCGCGTCGTGCGCGACGCCCGGGTCCGGTCCGCGGTGGTCGATGATCGCCACGCCGGACAGGTTGCTGGCGGTGTTGACCATGCCGCTGCGGTAGGCGTTCGTCAGCGCTCCGGGGTCGGCGACCGAGCGCTGTGCCCGCGGCTGGACGTCGATGTCGAGCCCACCGATCTTCTCGTTCACGTCGACGAACTGCTCTGGGGTGATCGCCCCGGCTCGCAGCGCTTCCAGGCCGTACTGCACACCGGTGTTGTCCAGCGGAGAGCCGGCGAAGCCACGCCCGATCTGCTTCTCCTGGGGCGTCCACACGCTCTCCGGCCGCGGCCCGAAGACGTTGATCGCGCCGTCGATGATGGAGCACCGTACGCCGCCGGGGTTCGTCGCAGCGTCGTAGCGCTCCTGGTCGCTGACGCCGCCGCACGGGTGGGTCGGCATGACCGCCTGCTTGAAGAGGCCCTCGTCGGCGGTGACGGCGTTGAGCGGCAGCAGGTGACCCTCGACCGCCGCCCACTGCGGGTTCCAGAACTTGCCGTCGGTGAGGCGCTGCGAGCTCTCGAAGTACTTGCGGAGCAGGTGGTAGTCGGAGAACTGCAGGCCCGGCGAGAGCGAGTCGGGGTAGGAGCAGGTCACGACCAGGCCCTGGTAGATCCCGGGGTAGGCGTTCGCGATCGTCTGCTGCGCGATCGAGCCCCCGGAGCACCCGCTGCCGATCGTGTAGCGCAGGTCGCCGTACGTCTCGACGAGGTGCTCCTTGGCCATCATCAGCGACTCGGCCGCGCTCGTCACGGTGCAGTTGTGGCCGGTGTTGGCCAGCGCGGTCGAGAGCATCGCGAAGCCGCGGCCGAGGGCGACGTTCGGGCTGTCGCCGAGGGCGTCCGCGACGACCGGGATGCCGAGATCGAAGGTGCCGGCGTAGTCGGTGGTCGGCGCGGTCCCGGTCTCGTGGTCCACCCCGCAGCTGCCGCCGTGCGGGATGAACAGCTTGTTGTTCCACTGCTGCTGCGGGCGCCAGCGCCGCCACGGCTCACCCGGCTGCCAGAGCACGGCGATCCGGTACTGGTCGCGGTTCTGGTAGCCGGTCTCCACACGTACGACGAACGGCACCTTCACGCCCTCGTCGGTGGTCGTGGTGGCGACGTCGCGGGGCGGGTTCGCGGGATCGTACGGCTGGAGTCCGTCGAGCAGTGGATTTGTCGATTTGTAGAGCCAGCTGATCGTCGGCTCCTGGTTGCACTGCGCGTCCGCCGCGGTCGGCTGACAACGCCACGGCTGCAGCTGGGGGCCCGAGAAGATCGGCCCGCCGCGCGGATGGTTGGTGATCGTGAGCCGGGCACCGCGACCGTCGACGAGGCGCGCCGTCAGCTCGTTGGTCCCGACCCGCAGGCGGCGTACGACTCCCTCGATCTCGCCGTTGGGGCGCTCGGCGAAGGCGTCGGTGACGTCGCGATCGCCTTTCAGTGCGACCTTCAGGTCGTCGGGATCGGCGTCCTCCGGGAGGGTGATCCGCACCAGCGCGTTGCCGTCGGAGACCAGGTCGGCCCGGTTGGACAGCGTCTCCAGGACGACGTCCCCGGCTTCCGCCGATGCCGGCGCCGGCGTCACGCCCAGCAGCAGGCCGGCGACGAGAGCGGACACCGTCGTGATCGAGACAGGCAGGGCGCGGAGGGTCATGGCGTGCCTTTCCGAGAGCTGCGCACGTCCCCCGAACAGACGCTCGCCGTGACAGGAGAATGCCCCCTGCCACGGCGAGCGTCAAGGAATCCGCCAAGCAAGTCTCAGCCGGCGACCGCCTCCCCGCGGGCGACCATGCCGGCCTCGTCGGAGAGCTTGACCTCCTTGAGGAACAGCGCCAGCGCGAGCCCGAGGAGGATGAGCGGCACGAGATACCAGAACGCCGGCGCGAGCGCCTCGGTGAAGGCGTCGACGACCCAGGTGTGGAGCGGCTCGGGCAGGTTCTCGACAGCGGCCGGGGTGAGGCTCCCCCCGGAGAACCCGGCACCGTCGGCGGGCATCATCCCCGAGGAGGCCATCTTCTCGGCCATGCCTCCGAAGTTGTCGGTCAGACGCGTCGTGAACACGGTCGTGAACAGCGCCGTGCCGACCGTCGCACCGATCTCCCGGAAGAAGTTGTTCGCCGAGGTCGCGGTGCCGAGCTCGTGCGGGTCGACGGCGTTCTGCACGGCCAGGACGATGGTCTGCATGACCAGACCCATGCCGGCGCCGAGCACGAAGATCATCAGGCCGAAGACGACCATCGACATGTCGCCGGAGATCGTGGTCAACCAGGCGATCCCGGCCGCGGTGACGATCAGGCCGGCGATCGGGAAGATCTTGTAGCGGCCCGTCTTCGAGATCGCGATGCCCGAGCCGATCGCGGTCAGCATCATGCCGGCCATCATCGGCAGCATCAGCAGCCCGGAGCTGGTGATCGAGGCGCCGGTCGACATCTGCAGGAACGTCGGCAGCATCGCCATCGCCGAGAACATGCCCATCCCGAGCACCAGACCGATCAGCGTGGTCACGGTGAAGGTCGGGTTCTTGAAGAGGCGCAGCGGGATCAGCGGCTCGGGTGCGAGGGTCTCGGTGACGATGAACGCGGCGATCGAGGCGAGGGTGCCGACGAGCAGGCCGAGCAGCTGCGGCGAGGACCAGTCGTAGCCGTCGTGGCCGAGCGACTCCCACGAGGTCAGCAGCACGATGCCGCAGGTGGAGAGCACCATGAACATGATCCCCAGCCAGTCGACCGGCCGGTTGGAGCGGTGCGAGGGCAGCTTCAGCGCGTACCAGGCCACGACCAGCGCGATGATGCCGACCGGCACGTTGATCCAGAAGGTCCAGCGCCAGCCCGGGCCGTCGGTGAGCCAGCCACCGAGGAGCGGTCCGATCACCGCGGAGATACCGAAGAGAGCGCCCATCGGGCCCATGTACTTGCCGCGCTCGGAGGCCGGCACGATGTCGGCGATGATCGCCTGGGACAGGATCATCAGTCCGCCACCGCCGAGCCCCTGGAGGCCGCGGGCGGCGACCAGCTCGGGGAAGGTCTGCGCCATCCCGCCGAAGAGCGAGCCGAGGGTGAACAGCGTGACGGCGACCAGGAACGGCCAGCGGCGACCCCACAGGTCACCGAACTTCCCGTACAGCGGCATCACGATCGCGATCGCCATGATGTAGGAGGTGATCACCCACCCCTGGTGCTCGACCCCGTCGAGCTCTCCGACGATCGTCGGCATGGCCGTGCTCACGATCGTCTGGTCGAGGGACGAGAGGAACATCGAGGCCATCAGCGCACCGAAGATCAGCCAGATCGTACGCGGCGTCAGCACGACCAACGGCTTGTCGGGCGCGTCGGGCGCGACTGTATGACTCATGGGTTTGGGACCTTCCGATGGTTCTGAGTGGGGGTTAGTCGTCGAGGAGGAGGCGGAGTTGCGCCACGGCCTCGGGCAGATGCGCCGCCGCGTCGCCCTCGTAACCGGAGCGTGTCCAGGCGAGCGCGCTGGCTCGCAGCAGCAGTCCGGCGACCATCCCGATCGTGTCGTCGTCGACGGGGGAGGGCCGTGCCGTGCGTCGTTCGGCGAGCAGGGCCTCGAGTGTGCCGACGACCCGCTGGTGCCAGGCGATGTGCCGCTGCACCAGGCGAGGTTCGGCCATCATCAGCCGCATCGCCCGCTCGCCCTGCTCGATGTTGGGGGCGGCAGTCCTCAGGAATCCCGCCACCAGCGCCTCCAGGTCCGCCATCAGCCGGCCTGACGGCCCGCCGGAGACGAACTGCGCGCGCACCTCGGCGTCCAGGTCGATCTCCTGGATGCCGAGGACCGCGTCGTCCTTGGAGTCGAAGTAGTTGAAGAACGTACGCGTCGACAACCCTGCCGCGGAGCTGATCTCCTCCACGGTGACGTCATCGAGACCACGCTCGCCGACCAGCCGCTGAGCAGCCTCGATCAGCGCCAGCCGACGCTCCCGCTTCTGACGCTCGCGGGCGTTCGAAGGCGGGGCAGAGGTGGGCACCGCGGTATTCTTGCAGTGAGTGCAAGTTGCAGTCAATGCAAGAAACGTGTGTGCGCGGTCACCCGGCGCCGGTCACGCCTTCGCAGCCGCCTCGTGGAGCGCGTGGATCTCCTCGACCAGCTCGGGGACGGGGCCGACGACCTCGACCTGCGGCGCGACCTCCTGGATCGGCAGAGCCCGCACCGGGGACTCACCCGCACCCCAGCCTGCCCGCCACTCGGTCAGCTGCTCGGAGGAGGCGATGTAGACGATCCGGCCGACTCCGGACCAGCCGTGCGCCGCCGAGCACATCGGGCAGTGCTCGCCGGAGGTGTAGACCGTCGCCCCTGCGCGGGTCTCCTCGTCGAGATGGGTCGCCGCCCAGCGGGCGAGCTCGATCTCCGGGTGCGCCGTCGGGTCGCCGGTCGAGTGCTCGCGGTTGCGGTCCTCCTGAAGTGCGTTGCCGGCGCTGTCGGCGAGCACCGAGCCGAACGGCCCGTCGCCGTCCGCCAACGCCTCCGCCGCCAGTTCCAGGCAGCGTCGCAGGTGGGTCATGTCGGTCGCGGTGAGTTCCGTGGTCACCGCTCCAGTCTGCGGGCCGGTGCGGCGTACGTCCTCTTATTTCACGACGCTCAACCGGCCTCGATCACCGCGCAGGCGATCCGGTCGCCGGCGTCACCGGTCTTGGTGGTGTCCTCGTCCGGGCCCTCGGGGGCGTAGCGGTCCGGGACGTTGGCGTAGTTGTCCCGACCGGCGTGGATCATGACAGCGCTGCCGTCCGCGTCGCGGAGGTCGTCGAGCGTGAACGGGCCGGTGAACTCCAGGCTGGCGGTGCCGTCCTCGTTCACCAGGAGCGCCGGCAGGTCGCCGAGGTGCTCGCCGTGGGCGCTGTCGTCGGGGTTGAGGTGGCCGCCCGCGGAGAGGAAGTCCCCGGTCTTGGCGGGGTCGTCGGGGGAGGCGCTGTCGGCCTCGCACTTGCCGGTCGTATGCACGTGGAAGCCGTGGTAGCCGGCCGAGAGGCCGTTCACCCGGATGCTGATCTGGGTGGCCCCGTCGTCCTCCTCGATCTCGACGGTCCCGAGGTTCTTCCCGTCGGGGTCGGCGAACCTCGCGCTCACCTCGTTGCGATCATCCGGGTCGGGATCTGCCCCCTCGCCGCAGGCGGCGAGAGTCAGCAGACCGCAGGCAGCGAGTGCGGCAGCGGTTGCGCGACGGGACATGGGATACCTCCACGAGAACGGGATCCGGTCCTCTCCACCGTACTTGTCCTAGAGGCCGAGTTCCGCGAGGCCGCGCGAGATCCGCGAGTCGGTCGATATGACCGGCGAACCCTTGACGACCCACGCCTCGCCGTCGAAGTAGCGGGTCACGATCTGCTCGCTGATCCGGGTGACCATCGCCTGCATGGTCAGCGTCGGGTTGGGTCCGCCCACGGAGTTGGGCAGCGCGGAGTTGTCGGCGATGAAGAGCCTCTTCACGGCCCGGGTCTCTCCGCTGTGGTCGACCACCGAGTTGTCCTCGGACTCGCCCATCCGCATCGTCGAGTGGACGTGCAGCGGAAGCGCGGGCCAGTCCATCCGGTAGACCTTCTTCGCACCGGCGCCCTTCAGCAGCTTGGCGGCCTCGCGGGCGAGGAACTCACGGTTGCGCTGGCTGCGGGAGGTGCGGTGGCGGTTGTCGAACCGGACCTTCGGGATCGGGCCGTTCTCGTCGGCGGGAAGGGTCGAGAGGGTGACCCGGTTGCGGGCGGACACGTCGTCGTCGACGATGCTCACCACGTTGAGGATGTTGTCGAGACCGTGGGCGAGCACGTCCTTGAGCTCCGGGCCGAGCAGCCGGCCGGTCTCGCCGTCCCAGGGGCCGGTCATCCCGCGTCCGTTGGAGTACTGCCCTCTGATCCCGCTGTCGGAGAAGGTCATCGTGAACGCCTCGATGCCCGGCATCAGGCCGACGTTCATGTTCATCCCGTAGCCCGGATAGTCGGTACGCGCCGCGGAGGCGGGACCCTTGGAGCTGCCGACGTTCTCGTCGAAGAGGCCGAAGGTCCAGTCCAGGTAGTGGTCGGTGAAGCCTCGGCCGACCCAGTCGTTGGGATTGGGCAGGTCGCTGTTGAACCACAGCCGCGGGTTCTCCACCGCGCCACCGGACATCACGACGACTTTCGCGTCCTCGGTGTGCACCATGCCCGTCGGGTTGTCCAGCCAGGTGACGCCGGTCGCGGTCAGCTCGCCCTTGACCTGCTCGGTACGGATCTTGGTGACCGTCGCGTCGGTGACCAGCTCGACGGCCTTGCCGCCAGGTGCCCACGACTCCGCGGTGAGCGCCATCGGCATGTAGCTGTTGTCCGTCGAGCGCTTCGCGACCAGATTGCGAGGCGCCTTGTCCGGCGACGCGCAACCCTGGAAGCAGTGGCCGCAGAACGTGCAGCCGGTGGCCTGCGGGAACTTCAGCAGGCTGGCGTCGTTCGTCCTGCCGGCGGTGCCGCCCGGCTGGAGGATCGCGTTCTCCTGGGGCCGGTAGGAGGCCTCCAGCGTCGTCTTCGTCTTCTGGACCGGTAGGCCGAGGGTCTCGCATCCCCGCAGGTAGACCGACTCCTTGGTGCCGACGGCGGCCGTCTGCACGGGCAGCGTCGTCTCCACCCACTCGAAGTAGGGCACCAGGTCGGAGTAGGAGAACGGGAAGAGGTGGTCGACGTCGTACAGGGCGGCGTCGGGGCCGTCGTAGCCGGCGAAGACCCCGGGGTACGCCCGCGGGCTGTTGCCGAAGTAGTGCTGCGTCGTGCCGCCGACCCCGGAGACCTGCCACAGGAAGGAGTTCTGCGGCAGCTCGCGGTAGGCCGCGGGCTTGGAACGGTCCTCCTGGCCGACCCGGAGGTATCCGGTCAGTGGGTTGTTGGCGTCGTTCTCCAGCCGGCTCCACTGCTCACGTGGCTTCGCGTGCCGTGGTCCGCCTTCGATCACGAGCACGTCCAGGCCTTGGGCGGCGAGCTCCTTGGCTGCGACCGCGCCGCCGCCACCGGCTCCGATGATGATCACGTCGCGCATCAGCGGGCGCTCACTTTCTGTCGTCCCTGGTAGTAGCCCTTGAACTCGTTCCAGCCGTCCATGCTCCCCGGGTCGTACCTCGACAGCTTCCATCCGACCGGCGGCCTGCTCACGGTCAGGTTGGCGGCGTCGAAGGTGGACCACTCGCAGTAGGTGCCGAACGCCGAGAACTCCAGCAGGGCTCCGGCGATGAACTGGAGGATGCCCGAAACCGTGCCCTTGAGAGGCTCGGGCAGCTCGGCGTCGATCGAGCCGACGAGCTGAGGGTCGGCCTGCTCGAGGAGCTCGAAGACCTCGGCCTTCTTCGCGAAGGAGAGCCGGGAGAACGGTGAGAGGTGTGGCCCGGCGGCTGAGGTGGGATCGACCCGGACCGCCTGGGCATTGAGCAGCAGTGCGATCACCGCGGACAGCGGGAGCGCCGAGTCGTTGCGGAGCAGCAGCTTGACGGCGTCGTCGAGGTCGGCGAGCAGGCCGTTGGACACCAGTGGGAGGCCGTCCGGAATCACGATCGGCACATCCGCGAGCCCGTTGGCGAGCGCCCGGCCGACCGCCGTCGCGGCCTGGTCCGGTAGCGGTACGTAGTTGTCCAGCGACTCGATCAGGAAGTCGGGAGTCCTCGCCTCCATCGCGCCCGGCTCCTGCCGCGGAGTCCCCTGGGTCCTGGAGTAGGCGTCAGGCCCGGGCGCGACGAAGACCGCGAGCCCGTTGATCGTGTCCCGGGCGATCTCGGCCAACAGCTTGGCGACCACGGTGACCAGCGGATCCGCCGGGGAGCCGCTGGTCACGGCTCTTGCGGCCCCGGGCACCACGGTGCCCGCTGCGGCCAGGGCCCCCAGCACCCCGACGCGGGTCAGGAAGAAGCGACGATCGATTTGTGGTGTCCCCATGACACATACCTCCGAGCTCGATGCGCGTCTCACGGTGCCACCGGCCCCCGATCGGAGGCATCAGCGACACGCACAGAGTTGGAGGCGCCCAACTGTGCTGCAGCACAGTTAGGCGCACCTGATTCAGGAGGCGAGCAGAGCCAGTCTCAGCAGCAGCTGGTCGCGCCCGTCATCGAGGCGGCAGCCGGTCAGCTCCTCGATCTGCTTGAGGCGGTAGACCACCGTGTTGCGGTGGCAGTGCATCTCGGACGCCGTCTCCGAGGTGGACCGGTTGTTGGCGAACCAGCGGTCCAGGGTGTCGAGGAGAGACTCCTGCTTGTCGAGGGGGACGGTGAGCAGGTCACCCAGGGCGCGGGACCGGATGCGGTCCGCGATCGGAGCGTTCGCAGCGACCAGCACCTCGGGGAGTCGCTCGGTGAGAGCGGCTGCGCCCGGCTCGTCGGCCGGCAGGCTGGCCAGGACCAGCTCCGCCATCCGGAACTCGGTGAGCACGTCGGCCAGGCCGACCGTCTCCTGGGAGACGCCCGCCCAGCCGTCGACGATCGATGACAGCCGTCCCACCAGTTGCGGGATCGTCGCCTGGCCCAGGTCGACGAGCCCGATCTCGCGGTCGGGGCGCAGCCGCCACTCGGAGCGGAACCCCGCAGCGGCCAGCGCTGACCCGGGCGACGGGGGAGGTCCGGTCGCCGAGGTGCGGTGCCGGATCACCACGACCGCGATCCTTGTCTCCGAGGTCAGGCCCAGGATGCGCATCGCCTCGTCGGCGAACCCCGGGTCTGCGGCGCGTCCCTCAAGCAGGCCGTCGAGAATCGCCTGCCTGCGTTCGGTGTCGCGCTGCTTGGCCTCGAGCTCCCGCGTTCGGTACTCGTCGGCGACAGCCGTGGACATCAGGTCGATGAGCTGCATGACCTGCACGGCACTGTCCAGGAGCTCGTCCAGCAGCTCAGGCGCCCGGGAGCGGGCCTCGTCGAGAAGCGCTGCCCAGAGCACCTCGGTGCCGAGGCGGTAGGCGTGCAACAGCGACTCCAGCGGGAAGCCGGCGTCCGCTCGGCGCCGTGCGGTGGTCTGGGCAGCGTCGAAGACGTCCACCCCGGGTGGCACCTGGTCGGCCAGCGACTGAAGGGAGCGCAGCATGTTGTCGCGACAAGACCTCAGCAGCTCGTCCGCCGCGATCAGGTCGGTGGTCGCGTAGCGCTCGTCCTTGGCGTGCAACGTGTCCCGCAGCACGGTGGCAAGCTCCTCCACGCGCGGCAGCAGACGCTCCGCCAGCGCACGGGTGATCGCCGATGGCTGGGGAACGGTCGGCGACGGTGAGTCCGAGGAGCGTTGGCGGGGCATGTGCTGGAGGCTATCAACGGGGCACCCGGGCGGCCTGCGGTCGTTTGTGCAATCAGCACAGGGCCGTATGGCCGCCGTCACAGCACCTCAGCAGCCGTCGCGGAGCAGGCCCGGCTGACGTCCGACGGAGACCTCGATGAACTCGATCTTCGCGTCGCGGGTGTTGCCGGAGAGCAGGAAGCCGATCCAGCGGTTGCCGTCCTGGACGACCCAGGTGGTCTGGCCGTAGTCGTTGGTCTTCTGCGAGCCCATCCCGTAGATGTCCTTGAGGACCATGAGGGAGTCGCCGATCGTGACGCCCTGGGCGGTCTCGAGGACGGGCTTGCTCATGCCGAACGACGCGATCTCGCCCTGCTGGTCGTAGGTGACGTCGACGCCGTCGCCGAGCTGGTCGGCCCACTTCCAGTGCTTGCCCTCGCAGGCCTTCTCGCGCGCGGTGTCGCGGGTCATCCAGCCCTGCTCGACGAGGGTGCGTACGTTGCCCTCCGCCTTGACCTTCCCGAAGGCCCCGGGCGCCAGCGGGCCGCCCCAGTCGAGCTTCGGCGTCGGCTCGGCCGGTGACGGAGCGGCCGAGATCGGGACCTCCGACGGTGCCGGCGTGGGAGTCGCGGACGGTTGCGAGGACGCGACCGACGGGGCCGCGGAGGACGGGGCTGTGGACGGCGACCCGGCGGCCGGGGCCGGGTCGCTCCCGCACCCGGCCAGGCCGAGCAGGCCGACCACGGCGGTCGCCGCGAGCGCGGCACGGAGCTGGATGCGGGAAGTGGACATGGTGACTCCTCGTCGGTCGTACGCCCCGAGCGGGCGTCCTGCCGATCTAGACGGTTCGCGGCCCGTCCCGGTTGCAACCGGGACGGGCCGATTCCGTCGACCTAGGCCGAGGCCATCTCCGGGACGGTCCGGGCGGCCCGGCCGGTGCGTAGGAAGAGCAGCGCGACGGCGGAGATCGCGACCACGACGGCAGCGCCGACGTACAGGTTGACCGGGGTCCACGAGGCGTCGAGCAGGCGCCCGGCGAGCATCGGCGACAGGATCGCCCCGATGCGGCCGATGCCGATCGCCCAGCCCATACCGGTGCTGCGGATCTCGGTCCCGTAGACGGCCGGGGTGATCGTGTAGAGGCCCGCGATGCAGCCGTTGATGAGCGCCCCGACGACCACGCCGATGATCAGCGCGACGCTGAGCAGCGCCGTGCTGGTGATGAAGACGACCATCGCCAGCGCCGACAGCACGGTGAAGCCGATCAGGACCAGGCGGCTGTCCAGCCGGGAGGCGATGAGGCCGTAGAGGACCGAGCCGGCGGTGCCGCCCAGCGCCAGCATCATGCCGGCCGTGACCGCGTCCGCCTCGGACATACCCGAGGTCACCAGCAGCTGCGGGGTCCAGCTGTTGACGAAGTAGAAGCCGAACATCGTGGCCAGGAACGCCACCCAGATGAGCAGGGTCGAGCGGCGCAGATCAGCACCAAGCAGGACGCCGGGATTGCCGCTGCGGTGCCGGGTCGTCGGCCGCGGCGCTGCCTCGAGCGCGTCCGAGGTGATCGCGGGCTGGCCGAGCCGCCCGAGGATCCGGTTGATCCGCTCGACGGCCTGACGCGGCCGGCGCTGGACCAGGAAGTCGACCGACTCGGGCAGCAGCACCACGAGGAGAACCAGGGCGATCCCGGTCGCGACGCCACCGGCGACGAAGACGCTGCGCCAGCCGAGGTCGGCCAGCATGCCGCGCGCGGCCACGCCGCCCAGGGTGGCACCGATGCCGTAGCCGGCCGTGTAGAGGCCGATCGCCAGGCCGCGCCAGCGGGTCGATGCGTACTCGCTCGCGATCACGTTGGTGCTGGCCAGGATGCCGCCGACGCCGAGCCCGGTGACGACGCGGGCGAGGCCGAGGAGGACGGCGGTCGGGGCGGCTGCGGAGAGCAGCATGCCGAGGGTCGCCAGGCCGACACTGATCAGGATCAGCGGCCGGCGTCCGATGACGTCGGCGACCGGTGCCAGGGCCAACGAGCCGACCGCCATGCCGACGAGGCCGGCGCTCAACAGCACGCCGAGCTCCGAGCCGCTCAGCGCGAACTCCTCGCTCAGCGAGGAGGCGGTGAAGGCCATCGCCATCACGTCGAATCCGTCCAGGCAGTTCAGCAGGACGCAGAGGGCGACGACCATCCACTGATACGGGGTCATCGCGGCGGCGTCGATGCGCGCACGAAGGTTCATCTCGGGTCTCTTTCGGGGTGGGGTTTCACGGGAGGTGCAGGGTCACGGCCGCCGGCTCGGCGGACGATGTGCCGGGTTCGCCCCGGGCGGCGCGGGCGACGCAGAGGCACAAGGAGGCGTACGTCTCCTTCTGCTGCTGGCTCAGGAACACGTCTCGGTGGTCGATGCGGCCGCTGACGTCGAGGACCTTGACCTGGCAGATCCCGCACTCGCCCTTGCGGCAGTCCCACATCACGTCGACGCCGGCGTCCTCGAGCGCGTCGAGCATCGAGCTGTCCCTGCCGACGCGGACCGAGCGGTCGAGCTGGGGGAGGTGCACGACGAAGTCCTCCGCCGCCCAGGCGCCGCTGCTGCCGAACGTCTCGAACCGCAGGTTGGGCTCGGGCAGCTCGTGGGCCACCCAGGCGCGGCGGATCGCGTCCATCAGCCGGATCGGCCCGCACATGTACATCTCGGTCCGCGTCGGAGCCGCCGAGCCGGCGATCTCGCCGACCAGCGTCTCCACGTCGAGGCGTACGTCCTCGTCGTCGACGAACACGCGCACGCGATCGCCGTGCACCTCGACGAGCTCGTCGAGGTGGGCCATGACGGCACGCCGCCGGCCGGCCAGGACGAGGGTGTAGTCGGCGCCGCGGCGGCGCAGGGTGTCGGCCATCGCCACCAGCGCGGTGACGCCGATGCCGCCGGCGACCAGCACGTAGCGGTCCGCGCCGACCCCGAGCGGGAAGCTCTGGACCGGGCCGGTCATCTCGACCACGTCGCCGGCCTCGAGGCCGTGCATGTGGCGGGAGCCGCCGCGTGAGCTCTGCGCCAGCTGGACGCCGAGGGTGAGCCGGCGGCCGCCGTCCTCGGAGCGGACGATGGAGTAGGACCGCTTCCTGACGTGTCCGGAGAGGTCGAGCCGGAGGTCGACGTGGGACCCGGGCGCGGCGTGGACGGGGCGGTCGGGAGCGAGCACGACGCGGCGTACGCCTTCGGCGAGATCGGAGGTCTCGACCACGCGGCCCTGCTGCCACCAGGTCTGGGTGTTCACTGCCATGGCGGCGGCCTCACTTCGCAGCCGCGGCGGCGGGGAGACCCTCCGCCTGCAGCATCCGGTCCAGGATTCGGCGCACCCACATGCCGCCGGCGTCGATGTTGAGGCTGTAGAACTCGTGGTCCGGGTTGGCGTCGATCGCGCGCTGCTGGGCGGCCAGCATGTCCTCGTCCTCGCCGAAGACGCCGTGGACGCCCTGGCGCAGCTGGGTCGTGATCGTCTGGCTCTCCAGGCGGTAGTTGCGCATGAAGGCCCAGAAGTAGTGCGAGGTCCGCGCGGTCTCCGGGGTGATCGTGTTCATCACGAAGCCGTTCACGCCCTGGCTGCGGTCGCCCTCGGGGGCGCCGGTGCCGGCCTTGGCGACGCCGACGTCGATGCGGATCGTCGAGGGCGCCTCGAAGTGGATGATCTGCCACCGGTCGACCTTCCCGGTGAACCCGGGGAATCTGTCGCGCATGTTCTTGAGCCAGAACGGGGGAGCGTCGATGTCGCGCATCCAGCGGGTCACGGTCACTCCGCGGTCGGAGTGGCTCACCTCGAACTCGGCCTCGGAGAGCTCGTCCTGGCCGATGCTCGAGCTGTGCACGAACTCCTCGTGGGTGAGGTCCATCAGGTTGTCCAGTACCAGCTGGTAGTTGCACGGCGCGTAGATCGTCTCGCCGTCTCCCGCCCAGTCGGGTGAGTCCATCTGGTGCATTTCCGGGACGCTGGAGGGGTCGGCCAGGTCGGGATCGCCCACCCAGACCCACACGTAGCGATGGCGCTCCACGACCGGGTAGGACGGGACGATCGCGCTCGGGTTGATCGTCTCCTGCGCGGGCATGCTCGTGCAGCGGCCGGCGGAGTTGTAGCGCAGCCCGTGGTAGGGGCACTGGATCTCGTCGCCGAGCACCTTGCCCTTCGACAGCGGCGCCAGCCGGTGCCAGCAGGCGTCGGCCAGGGCGACCGCGCGGCCGTCGCTGTTGCGCCACAGGGCCAGCGGGCGGTCGGCGATGGTGCGGGCGAGCGGCTGCTTCGCGGTCACCTCGTGGTCCCAGGCCGCGACGTACCAGGCGTTGCGGGGGAAGTTGAAGATCTTGCTGGCGGCGGTGACCGGAGGCGAATCCAGGATGGTCATGGGGAAACTCCCTATGGGGATAGGTGTTGTGCTCGTCACAAACTACCTATCTCTATAGTTAGTGGCAAGAGTTGGATACGCTCGCGCCACGATCACTGCGTGAAGAGGGGGTCACGATGTCGCTGAGGTACGCGCTGCTCGCGCTGCTCACCTCACGCCCGATGACCGGCTACGACGTCTCCAAGCAGTTCAGCCAGTCGGTGGCCCACGTCTGGCACGCTCCCGACTCGCAGATCTATCCGGAGCTGAACCGGATGGAGCGCGACGGCCTGCTCGAGTCCACGGTCGTGCCGTGGGGCAAGAAGGGCACCAAGAAGGAGTACGCCGTCACCGAGGCCGGGGTGACGGCCTTCCGGGAGTGGATGGACGCGCCCATCGAGATCCGCCGGCAGCGGGAGCCCGCCTACCTCAAGGCGGCCTACCTGGAGTGGGCCGAACCCGGTGCCGCGCGCGCCGAGCTGGAGCAGTTCCGCGACCACTGGACCGAGCACCTGGCGATGCTCGAGGCCACCCGCGCCACGCTCATCGACCGCAGCCACCCCACCCTGGCCCGGCGGCTCGAGCACTACGACGCCAGCCAGTGGGACCGCATCGTGCGCTACAAGATCTTCGCCTACGACGGCCTGATCGATCAGGCCCTCGCCGCGGTCGCCTGGGCCGAGCGTGGCCTCGTGCTCGTCGACGAGCTGGAGGGCTCGACCGTCGACTGAGCCGACCGAGTCATGCCGGCAGGCGTACGTGGAACCGGCAGCCTGTCGCCGCCGGAAGGTTCTCCACCCAGACCCTGCCGCGGTGGGCGTCGACGAGGCCCTTGACGATGGCGAGACCAAACCCGGCGCCTTGGGCGCCGGCGCCGCCGGCTTCCTCGGGTGCGGTCGGGGTGCGCGCGGGGCTGCCCTGCCAGCCGAGATCGAAGACGCGCTCCATGTCGCCGGGATCCAGGCCGCCGCAGCCGTCGCTGACGCTGAGATCGACGCTGCTCACGTCTCCGGGGGCCATCCGGCAGTGCACCTCCACCGTGCCGTCGGCGGGGGTGTGGCGGATGGCGTTCATCAGCAGGTTGGAGACGACGCGGGACAGGCTGGCCGGGTCAGCGGTGATCTCCAGGCCGTCCTCGACCTGGCCACCGAGCCGGACCCGCCGCTCCCGGGCGACCGGATCGGCTCCGGCCAGCGCCTCGCTGACCAGGTCGCCGAGCAGGACCGGCTCCGGTGTCAGGGTGAGGGCGCCGGCCTGGATCCGGGACAGCTCGAAGAGGTCGTCCACGAGGCGGGCCAGCCGCTCGACCTCGACGCGGATGCGCTGGTGATAGCGGTGGGGGTCGGCGGCGATCCCGTCCTCGAGGGCCTCGGCCATCGCCCGCAGTCCGGCGAGCGGCGTACGCAGATCGTGGGCGACCCAGGAGATCAGCTCGCGGCGGGACTCCTCGAGCCGGGCCTCCCGTGCGCTCGCCTCCTCGAGCCGCCGCTGGGTCTCGGCGAGCTCTGCCGATAACGACCGGAGCTCGCGCGGGCCGCTCTCCGCGGGCTGCTGATGACCCCCGAGCACCATCTGCCGGGCCTGCTGCTGGACCGCGCCCGACCAGCGCACCATCGCGGAGCCGATGACGAACGCGACCAGGATCGCCACCACCACGGCGATCGAGGCGACCACGGTGATGACCTGCAGGTCGTGGCCGGAGAGGAACATGAGCCACGCGATCCCGAGTACGCCACCGAAGACCGTCAGCACGGCGACGCCGGCAACCAGGGTGAGCTGCCAGCGGATCGACCAGCGGCGGGTCAGCCAGGCGACCAGGAGCCCAGCCAGACCGACGGCGAGCCCGGCGCCCGCGGCGACGAGGGCGATCTGGAGGGCATCGGCGGTCGTCACGCCCCCACCTCCACGGGCTCCCAGCGATAGCCGACGCCCCAGACGGTGACCAGCCGCTCCGGCCGGGTCGGGTCGGACTCGATCTTCTCCCGCAGCCGGCGTACGTGGACCGTGACCGTCGAGCGGTCGCCGATCGTCCATCCCCAGACGTGCTCGAGCAGATCCTCCCGGGTGAATGCCTTGCCGGGATGGGCGATCAGGTAGCGGAGCAGGTCGAACTCACGGGTGGTCAAGGAGAGCTCCGCGCCGGCACTGGTCGCCACCCGCCGGTCCGCATCGACGACCAGGGAGCCGTCGGAGACCACGCCACCCTCGCCGGAGTGGCCAGTGCGCTTGAGCACGGAGTCGACGCGCAGCACCAGCTCCCGCGGGCTGAACGGCTTGCCGACGTAGTCGTCGGCGCCCAGCTCGAGCCCCATGATCCGGTCGGCCTCGCTGCCGAGCGCGGTGAGCATGATGATCGGCACCTCGCTCGTCTGCCGCAGCCGGCGGCACACCTCCAGCCCGTCGATGCCGGGCAGCATCAGGTCGAGGATGACGATGTCGGCGGGTCGCTCGCTCATCGCGCGCAGCGCCTGCTCGCCGTCCCCGGCCTCGACGACGTCGTGCGACCCCGCGCGCAGGTAGGAGGCCAGCACCTCGCGAACGGTGAGGTCGTCGTCGACCACGAGCACACGTGCCATGGGTCCCTACTCCTCCTCGGCGTTCGCCTGCGTGGGCTGTCGTGAGCGTAGTTCGCCGAGCGCGACGGCGACACCGGCGCACACGCACAGGGCCGCGAAGACCAGCAGCCCCTGGGTGTAGTCGCGGTCGAGCAGCGTCGGGTTGTCCGGTTTCGCGCCGAACCGGCCCAGGACCGGGATCGCGACCAGAGTCGCCGGACCGAGCAGCACGAGCACCGTCACCGCGCCCCGGGCGACCGCCCGTGGCAGCAGCCGGCCACCGACCCAGCCGAGCCCGAGCACCATCGGCGCCAGGATCCCGTCGTGGATCACGACGGCCGCCGCGAGCCAGAGCACGACCTCGACGATCTGACCGAGGTCCTGCCGGCTCACCAGCAGCCAGGCCCCGTACGTCATCCCTACCGTGCCGAGGAGGATGAGCCCTCCGCGCGCCCCTCTCATCCGAGCACCTCGATCCGGGAGACCCACTTCGTCTGCATGACCCCGGGACGGTCGGGCGCGATCAGCCGGACCGGGTAGCCGTGGTCCATCGAGAGCGTCTCGCCGTCGAGCACGAGGGCCATCAGGGTCCGGTCGTCGTCGGCGAAGTTCGGCGGAAGCACCGTGTCGGCTGAGGCGCTGAACGTCTGGATCGACCGGACCCGCACCTCGCGTCCAGGTGGGGCGCCGACCAGGTCGAGCAGGTCGCGGAGGCGTACGCCACCCCACTCGCCGGCGACGCTCCAGCCCTCGACGCAGGCGATCGGGAGGGTGTGGGTGCGCTGCTCCATGGCGACCAGGTCGTCGCGGCTCAGTGACCGCGTCGTGGTGCCGTGGACGACCTCGAGCCGGTAGGCGGCGCTGCTCGCCTCGGCGACCACGCCGGCCGAGTGCGCGGTGCGGTTGATCGGGATGCCGTGGGCTCGCGAGCGCGGCGAGAGGGCGGCGAGACGGCCGAGGCCGGGGACGGTGCCGGCCGCGTAGAGCACGGCGGCAGCGACCGCGGACGTGCCGGCCAGGGCCAGCACGCCGCGCCGACTGACCGGGCCCGGCCGGACCGCGTTCGGCCGGTCGTGGGAGATGTCGTCGACGTCGCCCTTCAGGGCGTCTCGGACGACCGGCAGCTTCACGGCGACGTGCACGAGCAGCGCGCCGACGGCGACGAACGCGAGCGCGTAGTGGGTGCTGCGGAAGCTGAAGCCCCACGGATACCACTGCGCGACGTTGAGGAGTCCGGTGGCGAGCTGGACGATCGACGTACTGACCAGGATGGCGATCGAGCCGCGCTCCAGCACCGTCGGCAGCGCCTCGCGGACCTGCCGCGGCAGCGGCTGGAAGAGCTTGGGGAAGACGACCCACAGCTTGATCAGCAGCAGCGGGATCGCCGCGGTGCCGGCGGCGACGTGCAGGCCCTGGCTGACCCGGTAGAACCACGAGGGGCCGGCCGGGAGCGGCACCGGTTGGTGGTCGACCTGGGCGTAGTGGCTGATCAGCCCGGTCGCGAGCGCGACCAGGAAGCAGATCCCGAGCCACAGTCCGACCCGTGCGGCGACCGCGGCACTGCGCAGGCGCGAGGTGAACGAGTCCTCCGAGGGGATTCTCATGCGGCGTCCTCCACGAGCACGGCGACCCAGCGGTCACCGGCGGGGGTCAGCGGGGTCGGGGCTGACGGGCGGGGCAGTGCCCGCGGATGCGGTAGCGGCTCGAGCCGCCTCACCGCGAGTCCGACCTCGGCGGCGATCGACCCGATCGCGTCGGCGCCGACCACCGCCCACGGGAACTGCGAGGAGCCACCGCAGTCGCAGACCAGCTCCGCGAGCAGCGGGCCGCTCGGGGTCCCGGGCGGATGCACCTCGGCGACCACCCGGCCACCCGGCACCAGCAGCCGGCGTACGCGGGCGAGGAGGGCGAGCGGGTCCCCGCCGATCCCGAGGTTGCCGTCGGCGAGGAGAG
The DNA here is from genome assembly GCF_042730435.1 of Nocardioides sp. NPDC059952. Lineage (NCBI taxonomy): Bacteria > Bacillati > Actinomycetota > Actinomycetes > Propionibacteriales > Nocardioidaceae > Nocardioides > Nocardioides sp. NPDC059952. Next base: position 27,927 of record NZ_JBHWLY010000056.1, read on the forward strand.
CGGTCGCCCACCAGCCCTCGCCGGGCAGCGGTTCGAAGAGATCGCGACAGACCGCGCGACCGCCGCGGGCCTCGGTCTGGGCGACGGCCTCCCGTACGACGTCGACGCCGAGCGACGGCAGACCCCGAGCGGTGAGCGCTTCGGTCATCCGGCCCGGGCCGCAGCCGAGGTCGACCGTCGGTCCGGCGCAGTGCGAGAGCAGGGCGAGGTCCGCGGCGTCGGCGGTGCGGGTCCAGTCCTCGACCGGTAGCCGCGAGGATCTGCCGTCGACGCTCACCACCCGGCACTCCTCGCGGGCGAAGGCATGCGCGAACGCCGTCTCGGCCGCCACCGCGGTCATCGGGCGACCCGCGCGATCTCGGCCGCGATCTCGGCCGCGACCGCGGCGAAACGGGTCTCGGAGGCGGCTGCGGCGACGGGCGCGACGTCGGCGAGGTGGTCGACGTCGCGCAGCCGCTCACCGGCGGTGACCCCGAGGCCGAGTGCTTCGAGGGCGGAGCGGGTGGCTGCGTACGTCTGGGGGGTGGACATGGGGACGCCGCGCAGCGCGGCGGCGGCCGACGGGTCGCGGAGCGCCAGGGCCCACCAGCCGCCGTCCTCGGCCGGAGCGAGCACGGCATCGGCCGCCTCCAGTCCGTCGGCCACGGCCAGCAGCCCGGCCGGGGTCACCTGTGGCGTGTCCATGCCGATCTGAACCACCGGTCCGGTGACCTCGGCGTGGGCGTTCGCGAGTCGCTCGCCGAGTCCGTCGCCGCGTTGCGGGGCGAGGGTCCACCCGGCTAGAGCGGTCCGGATCTCGTCCGCCCGGACCGCTACGGCGAGATCGCCGGAGAGGGCGAGCCGGCACCGGCCCGGTCCCACCGCCAGCGTGCACGCCTCGATCGTGTCCAGCAACGCGGCCGCCGCGACGGCGGTGGCGGTCGCCTCCCCGACGCCTGCCGCCAGCCGGGTCTTCACCAGGCCGGGCACGGGTGCCTTGGCGACGAGGAGCAGCGTCGCCGTCACGAGAGCACCCGCCAGAAGTCGTACGCCGCCAGCAGGCTGCCCCGCACGGACCCGGAGACCTTCGAGCGGGTCCCGGCGGTCCGAGGGTGGTAGTCGACGTCGATCTCGAGGACCCGCCAGCCGGCCCGGGCCGCGCGATCGAGGAGCTCGACCGGATAGCCCGAGCGCCGGTCCTCCACGCCGAGCCCCAGCAGCGCCTCCCGGCGAGCCGCGCGCAGCGGGGCGATGTCCCGCACCTGCAGGCCGGTGCGCCGCCGCAGCGCCGCCAGGACCAGCCGGTTGCCGACCCTGGCGTGCCACGGCTGGACACCCGCGGCCACCGACCTGCGGCAGCCCAGCGCCAGGTCGGCCTCGTCGCGTCTGACCGTCTCGACCAGAGGCAGCGCGGCAGCGGGATCGAAGGAGCCGTCGCCGTCCATCACCACGACATAGGGCGCGGTCGCCGCCAGCAGGCCGGCGTGCACCGCCGCCCCGTACCCCGGCCGCGACTCCGACACCACCCGCGCCCCCTGCGCGCGGGCGACGTCGGCAGTGCCGTCCGTCGAGCCGTTGTCGACGACGATCACGGAGAGTCCCGCCGGCACCCGCGGCAGCAGCTCGCGCAGGGCGGCGGCCTCGTCGCGGCACGGCAGCACCAGGTCGATCTCTGGGTCGATCTCTGGGTCTGTGTCGGGACTGGTCTCGGGGCTGGTTTCGGCCATGCGATCGACTCTAGGAACGCCCTGCCGCCGATGGGGCCCGCAGATCTTACGGTCCGATGACGGGCCCCGTGCGCCGGCGGTCATCGAGCCGTCGTCGACCTACGCTCGCAGTCGTGAACTCCTCAGCTCACCGCGCCGCCACGGTGGGGCTCGTCGTCACGATCGCTCTCGTCGTGACGGCCGTCGTCGTGCCGCCCCTCTTCGAGTGGCAGGTGTGGCCACGGGTGCACCTCGACGACGGCACGTTCGCCCCGCTCCACGGATACCCGCAGGTCAAGGTAGGTATCGGCACGCTGCCGGCGGTCCTGCTCGCGCTCGCGTCGCTGCGCTGGGCGGACCCGATGGCGAGGCGGCTGCCCTGGCGACGCCTGCTCCTGGTCGCGTACGCCGCCGGGCTGGTGTGGCTGCTGGCGCTGGCGCTGGTGGACGGCCCCGAGGGCATCTCGCGGGTGCTGGGGAACCCGACCGAGTACCTCGAGACGGCCAGGTCGGTCAACGACGTCCCGGGGCTGCTGCGGGAGTACGTCTCCCGGATCCCCTACGACGCCCCGGCGGGGAACTGGCCGGTCCACATCGCCGGGCACCCGCCCGGGATGGTGCTCTTCTTCGTGCTCCTCGTGAAGGTCGGGCTCGGCGGGGATCTGGCCGCCGGCCTGGTCGTCACGGCGATCGCCGCGACCTTGCCGTTGGCGGTCCTGACGACGGTCCGTGTCCTCGGTGCCGAGGATGCGGCTCGGGCGGCGGCGCCCTACCTGGTGCTGTCCCCGAGCGCGGTGTTCCTGGCGGTCTCGGCCGATGCGGTGATGGCGGTCGCGGTCGCCTGGGGGATGTGCTGCCTGGCCCTCGCCTGCCGGGCCGGAGCCGGTCGGGGCTGGCCGTGGGCGGTCCTCGCCGGCCTGCTCCTCGGCTACGTCGTGATGATGTCGTACGGCCTCCCGCTCACCGGCGTGCTCGCCCTGGCCGTGCTCTGGCTCGGGAGAGGCTGGTGGGTGCTGGCGGTCGCGGCGGCGTCGGCGCTCGCCGTGGTGCTCACCTTCGCCGCCGGTGGTTTCGCCTGGTGGGAGGCGTATCCCGTGCTGGTCGAACGTTATTGGGACGGCCTCGCCAGCCAGCGTCCAGGCGCCTACTGGACCTGGGGAAACCTGGCCGCGCTCGCGATCAGCGCCGGACCGCTCGTCGGAGCCGGGCTCGGTGCCACCTGGGCGGCCCGCCGAGACCGGACCGACCGGGTGATCGTGGTCCTGGTCGCGGCCGCGATGATCATGGTCGCCCTCGCGGACGCCTCCCAGATGAGCCGGGCGGAGGTGGAGCGGATCTGGCTGCCGTTCATCCCATGGCTCACCCTCGGCTGCGCCCTCCTGCCCGAGCGCTGGCGACGGCCCGGCCTGGCCCTGCAGGTCCTCACCGCCCTGATCGTCCAGCACCTGCTCTACACGAGCTGGTGACTGCCCGCTGGTCGAGCCGCGAGGCCGCCTGCGGCCGAGCGTGTCGAGACCAACACAGTCGTATCGAGCGCGACAGGGACTGTGTTGGTCTCGACACGCCTTCGCCTAGCGGCTCCGAGGTCTGAACGAAGTGGCCTTCGACCAGCGGGGGATCAGCTACGACCGCAGCGGCGCGGTGGCGAAGGCCGGCAGGCCGACTTCCGGGAGCACCTCGGCGCGGAAGCCGAGCTCCTTCTCGGCCAGCTGCGGGGAGGCGACGACATGGCGTACGTCGCCGATCCGGTAGCGCCCGGTGACCACCGGCGCGACCTCCGCTCGGGTTCCGCGCGCCACCAGTGCCGCCACCTCGCTGATCGTGACCGGATGACCGGACGCGACGTTGTAGGCCGCCAGCTCCCCGGGTGACCGCTCGGAGGTCGCCTCCAGTGCCGCCAGGTTGGCGCGGGCCACGTCGTCGACATGGACGAAGTCGCGCTGCTGGCCGCCGTCCTCGAAGACCTGCGGCGCCTCGCCCCGCTCCAAGGAGGACCGGAAGATGGCGGCGACCCCGGAGTAGGGCGTGTCCGCGGGCATGTGCGGCCCGTAGACGTTGTGGTAGCGCAGCGCGATCGCCGTCGCATCGGCCTGGCGTGCCCAGGCGGAGGCGTAGTGCTCCTGGGCGACCTTGCTGGCGGCGTACGAGCTGCGCGGGTCGAGCCGGGCGGACTCGGCCACCGCTGCCCAGGCCAGCGCACCGTCGCAGAGGTCGCAGTGGTTCTCGAAGTCCCCGGAGTCGAGGGCGGCCCGCGAGCGCGGCGGCGGGACCCGGTCGCCGTGGGTCGCGCAGACATAGCGGCCCTCGCCGTAGACGACCATCGAGGAGGCGAGCACCAGCCGAGAGACCCCGTGCCCACTCATCGCGGCCAGGAGAGCGGCGGTGCCGAGGTCGTTGTGCGCGGCGTACAGCGGGAGATCGGCCACCGTGACCCCGGCGCCGACGACCGCGGCCTGGTGGCACACCGCGTCGATACCGTCCAGCAGGTCGCCCCAGCCGCCGGCGTCGCGGACGTCGAGGAGGTGGGTCCCGGGCGGCGCCGCAGCGGTCTCGCCGTGGGCCATCGGCAGCAGCACGTCGACGCGTACGACCTCGTGCCCGGCCTCCTCCAGGACCCGGCCGATCGCGGTGCCGATGAAGCCGGCGGACCCGGTGAGCAGGACCCTCATGGGATCTCGTAGGCGAGCTGCTTGCCCTCGGCCCAGGTCGAGCAGGGACATCCGACCGGGTCGGGCAGGCCCCCGATCGTGTCGGTCAGGATGCTGCGCATCCGCTCCAGGTTGGCGGCGAAGAGCGCGTAGACGTCGTCCTCGTCGACGCCCTCGCCCTCGGCCGCGCCCGCGTCCATGTCCGTGACCAGGCACAACGGTGCGTAACACATCCGCAGCTCGCGGGCGAGCGCCGCCTCCGGGGCGCCGGTCATCCCGACCAGCGTCCAGCCCTGGGCGGCATGGTGGACCGACTCCGCGCGCGTCGAGAACCGCGGCCCCTCGATCACGATGAGCGTGCCGCCGGACTTCACCGACGAGTCGGCGGACACGTACGCCTTGGCGATCCGCGCGCAGTAGGGGTCGGCCAGAGGTACGTGGGTCGCGCCGGTCTCCACGTAGCTCGGGATCCGGCGCCAGGTGCGGTCGACGAGCTGGTCGGGGGTGACCAGGTCGCCGGTGGCGACGGCATCCGGCCGGAGACCGCCGACGGCGCTGGGGGAGAGCACCTGGGTCACCCCGAGCGATTTCAGTGCCCAGAGGTTGGCCCGGTAGGGGATGGCGTGCGGCGGGTACTCGTGCGCGCGGCCGTGGCGAGGCACGAAGGCCACCGACCGGCCCGCGACGGTGCCCACCGTCACCGGTGCGGAGGGGTCGCCGTAGGGGGTCTCGACCCGCACCTCCTCGGCATCGGTCAAGAACTCGTAGAGCCCGGTCCCGCCGATGACCCCGACCTCGGCGAGGCGTGCCTGTCCCATGTCCAGCCCAGTCATGCCCTCACTGTGCCAGCGCTGGTCCCTGGGCGACAGGGGTCGACGTATCCGTCACCGTTCGGTAATACCTGCCGGAGACGGATCGGTGTCGGTGGTCGCGGGCACAATGCGACGGCGTGGGCAGACGTACGTCGCTGGGAGCGCTGGTCGTCCTGCTGGCGGTCGCCGGCTGGGCGCTCTCGTCGTGGCTGCCCGAGGAGGCGCCGGCGACCCGACGTACGCCGCCGGTGGCGCCTTCGGCGCCTTCGCCGGGTCCGGTCGACGTGTCCGAGGCGCGCGGTGATCTCGCCGCGCTGGCGACGGTCGCGAGGCGACCCGACGGGCTGGCCGTCTACGTGCGCTCGTCGTTCGGCGGGGGCTGGGCGGACAGCGACGGCAACGGGTGCAACCAGCGCGACGACGTGCTCCTGCGCGACGCCGTCGAGGTGCGGACCAGGCCGCAGGGCAGCTGCGACCACGACGTGCTCGCCGGGACGTGGGTCGACCCCTACACCGGCGGACGCCTGGTCTTCACCGACCTGAAGGAGCCCGGGCAGGCCCAGGCGATCCAGATCGACCACGTCGTGCCGCTCTCGGAGGCCTGGCGCTCCGGCGCGAGCGGCTGGTCCTCGGACCGGCGCCGAGCCTTCGCCGACGACCTGGGCAACCTGCTCGCCGTCGACGGCCCGACCAACATGAGCAAGAGCGACGACGACCCGGCGGGCTGGCGTCCGCGGAAGGGGTTCCAGTGCGCGTACGCCGCCCGCTGGATCGAGACCAAGACGCGCTGGTCGCTCGCCGCCGACGACAGCGAGCGCCGGGCGCTCGGCGAGATGCTCGGTTTCTGCTGAGGCCCTGCGGCTCAGACGGCGCGCCGGTAGTTGGCCATCGCGCGGTCGTACGCCGCCCACGCCCGCCACGACTCCAGCGCCCGCTCGCCCTGGGGCTTGAGGCCGTCGACCTTGTGATAGGACTCGCCGCTCGCGTACTGCGACTCCCGGCCCGTCACCAGCGAGAGCAGCATCGGCAGCACGCTCTCGTCGGTGACCGTGATCGTGCCGACCTGGAAGGTCTGCCGCACCCACTCGGCCCGCTGGTCCGAACCCAGGACGAGCACCACGGGCAGCTGCGACGCCCGGACGATCGCGTCCAGGATCGGCCCGAGCCCGTCCGGGACCCAGCGCTCACCGGCAGGCGGGGTGGGTGCTTTGGGGATGCTCATGGTCGAAGGGGCGGCCGGGACGACGTAGCTGGTCGAAGTGGAGCTCGGGACGATGCATGTGGTCGTGTGCGCCGGGATCTGGCCGGTCAGCGGGCCGGCGATCTTCTCGACGGTCGGAGCGGTCGCCTCCGGAGCGATGCCCGGAGCTACGTCCGGGGCGGTCTCGTCGGCCGGCTTCTCCGCCCTCCGGCGCGGCCGGATCGCGGGGATCTTCGAGGTGAAGTTGAAGCTGCCCGTGCGGGTGGTGTCGGCGTGCTTGCCGGGGACCGGCTCGGGCGCCCGGCCGAGCGTCGGCGTCGGCGTCGGCGCCGGAGCGGTCGCGGTGGTGACCAGCTCGGCCGCGTGCTTCCCGTGCGGGCAGATCGAGCCGTCGGCGGCGAACTCGAACAGCGCGACCCGGACCCGGTCGGCCCATTCGACAGCGTCGACGGTGTAGCCGGCGCGGCTGAACAGTGCGACCGTCCGGGCGTCGTAGGCATAGCCCGCGCCGCGTACGGCACAGACGCTGCGCGCCTCGGTCGGAGAGCGGGTGAGCACCACCTGGGCGACGACGACGTTGTCCGGCCGGCCGCCGATGATGTCGATGTCGGCGGCCGCGGTGCTGCCCGAGGGGGCAGCGTCGGGCCAGCCGAGGGAATGCAGATGCTCCGCGGCGTACTTCTCGGCCTCTTCGCCCGTTCTGGGCTGCCTCGGGGATGCCAACGTAGGGTCCTTCCTCGATCCTCCACTCGGGCCTCCCTGCCCGATCGAGATTGGGGAGGATGATAGGCCCGCGGCGTACGTCCTGTCCGGCGGGGTGGCGAATCGGGTCGCGCTGTTCGCTTCTGGCGGATCCAGCCACGTATGTCGGTGCTCGCCGCTAGCGTGATGTACATGAGGCGCCCGCATGAGAACGTCGCTACGGTCCTGGTGGACCCGCGCGTTCTGGGCGACATCGAGATCCAGCTGATGTCGCTCGACATGCCGCTGTGGCGGGTGTGCGCGGCGCCGATCGTGAAGGACGGTCAGCGGCTCGCGTTCCAGGTCCGCAACCGGCTGCTGATGTCCAAACGCGGCGAGTGGGACTGCGCCAAGGACTGGGTCCCGGTCTGGATCGGTTTCGGCTCCACCTGGGCGTTCCCCGGCGAGGCCATCCCGTGGCCTGCCCACAAGGCGCTGTGGACGCTCCTGGAGGGCTACTCCGACCAGGTCCGCTACAACAAGCGGCTCGGCGGAATCCCTAGGATCCCGCGGCTGCGGGAAGCCTGCTAGCGGCCTCTGGACGGCGCTCGATCTGCTTCCACGTCGGGTCGATCGCGGGGAACATCGTGACCACGAAGTAGGCGACACCGAGAACGGCGAAGGCACTGGTGAGGCCGATCGTGGCGACCAGGGTTCCGCCGAGCAGACCGCCGAGCGGCATCAGGCCCCACGCGCCCGCGGCGATCAGCGAGGTGACGCGCCCGACGAGCGGGGCCGGGATGCGCTCGAACTTGATCGCACCGATGATCGGGTTGAGGAACCCGCTGAACACACCTGCAATGGCGAAGACCGGAAAGATCACCCACAGCGGTGCCCCGACAGCGACGACGGCAAACCGCGGTAGGCCGGTGATGAGGAAGGCGACGAGGTACGTCGGGTAGCGCCGCATCCGGTCGCCGATCGTGGCTGCGATGGCCGAGCCGATGGCCGAGCAGCCACCCATGACGGCGAACAGCAGGCCGAGTGTCTGCGCACTGGCGTGGGTCTGCGCCCACAGTGGCATCAGAACGCTGCTGGCGGCAGCGTCGATGAGGTTCGTGAATGCGACCATGATGGCGATCCCGAGCAGCACGCGGTCACCGCGGAGATACCTCCACCCCGCGGCGAGCTGACCGAGATAGGGCGCCGGGTCCTTGGCGTCGGCGGGGTCTGCGGAGCGGGCAGGGCGAGGGAGACGTGCCGTTGTGGTGGCCAGCACCGCGGCGCACAGTGCGAACGAGACGGCGTCGATGACGATCGCGTTGGCTGCACCGACCACGCCGATGAGCACACCGGCGGCGGCCGCTCCGAACATCGAGGCCGTGCGCTCGATCACCGAGTGGAGGCCGGTCACACGCTCGGTGGATATGCCGGCAGCGGCGACGAGTTCCGGGATCATCGCGCTCTTCGCGTCGTCGCCCGGGCCACGCAGGGCGCCGGCGAGAGCGACGAGAACGAGCAGAGCAGCGAAGTGCAGCCGCCCCGTGGCGTACAGGAGCGGGATGAGGCCGACCACGAGGCTGGAGCCCAGGTCGCAGGTGATCGACACGCGGCGCTTTCCGAGCCTGTCGATCAAGGGGCCGCCGAAGATCTTCATGGCAACGAGGGGTGCCAGCTCGAAGAGGGCGATCAGTCCGGTCTTGGTGGGGCTGCCGGTGGTCTCGAGCACGAACCAGGGGAGTGCCAGCATCGAGAGGCGGGTTCCGACGAAGGAGATGGCGTTGGACGCCAACCAGCCGTAGAGGGGGAGCCGCATCGCTCAGTCCGCTTCCGGGTGTCTGCCGAGATGGCCGGGCTGAGGGAATGCGTTGAGCTGGAAGGTGAACGGCTCCCCGTCCGGATCGTCCTCGAGCTCGCCGAGCATGTCCATGATGCGATCTCGCACCGCGATCGCCCTTGCCGGCGTGAGACGCGGGATCCAGTCGCTGTAGGTCGTCGTCTCGCGCCACTCGTCGGGCAGCATGACGCGCTCTTCGATCGAACGCTGCAGCTTCTCCGCGTAGTTGGTCACCACGACCTGCAGGTAGGCGTCGTATGCCTCGCGCGCTTCCTCGTTGTCGGGGAGCAGGTCGCTGTCGGTGTGTGTCACCTGGTGGGCCGCCTTCCACCAGCGCTCACGGCCGTTGCCGCGCTCTTGGTCGTCGACGATGAACCCGTGTTGGGCCAGATGCCTGAGGTGGTAGGAGGTTGCGCCGCTGTTGAGGCCGAGCCGGGCCGCCAACATCGTCGCCGTTGAAGGTCCGTCGACGCGCAGGATGCCGAGCATGCGCGTCCGGACAGGGTGGGTGAGTGCCTTCAGCTGGTCCAGGCTCGGGACGATCGACGGTTCCTTCATTCCTCCACCATAAACCGCAAAGACTTATTTGCAAATAGATGTTTGCAATCCTGGAACTCAAGTAACCCTCTGAACAAACCTCGAATAACGCAGATAGGGTGTCTGAGTGACGACAGACGCCATGCCGCCCGAACCGACCTCCGCTCCCACGGTGGCGATCATCGGGGGAGGAGCCAGCGGCACGCTGACCGCGATCAACCTGCTCCGCCGCGGTGCTTCGGTGACGCTGTTCGAGTCGCGCGGAGAGGCCGGCTACGGCGTGGCCTACTCGACGACCGACGGCCGCCATCTCCTCAACGTCCGAGCCAACAACATGTCGGGATTCCCCGACGATCGTGACGACCTGCTCGACTGGGCGGCCGAGGCCGGCATCGAGCTCGGCCCGATCGACTTCCTGCCCCGGCGCGACTACGCGCGCTACCTGCGCGACCGCCTCGCTGGTGCTGCCGAGGGCGGTCCAGGGACGCTGGAGACCGTCGGTGAGACGGTCATCGACGTCGAGCCGGTCGGTGCCGGTTTCCGGGTGCTGACCAGCGACGACGAAGGACATCTCGCCGACGCCGTCGTCCTCGCCTACGGCAACCCGCCGCCCCAGCCGCTGGCGGGACTCCCCGAGGCGTCGTGGCACCTGTCGGACCCCTGGGACGTGGCCCGGATCAGCGCCCTGCCGGAGGACGCGACGGTGCTCGTCGTCGGCACCGGCCTGACCGCCGTCGACACGACGGTCACGCTCCTCGACGACGCCCCGGACCGCCGGGTGATCATGGTGAGCCGCCACGGCCTGGTCCCCCATCCCCATGTCGACGACCAGTTCACCTCCTGGGTGACCCCGATCCCCGACGGCCCGCTGACCGCCGACGGCATCGTCTCGCTCGTACGCGAGCAGATCGAGACCGCGGTCGCCCTCGGCGTCGACTGGCGTGCCGTCATCGACGGCCTCCGCGGTCCGACCCAGTCGATCTGGCGCCGCCTGCCCGAGCCGGAGCGCCGCCGCTTCCGCGAGGTCTACGCCCGCGAGTGGGAGGTACGCCGCCACCGCATGGCGCCGCGCATCGCCGCCCTCCTCGACGCCTACCGGGCCGAGGGGCGCCTGGAGGTCCTCGGCGGCGGGGTGCTCGGCTGCTGGGACGCCGCCGAGCGGCCGGTCGTCTCCCTGGCCGACGGTGACCGCGAGGTCACCGCGGTGATCAACTGCACCGGCCCCTCACCCGACATCACCCGCACCGACAACCCGCTCCTGCTCGCGCTCCAGAAGCGCGGCCTGATCGCCCCCGACCCCCTCCGCCTCGGCATCGGCGTCACCGAGGACGGCCACGTCATCGGGGCGGACGGCAGCGTCGTACCGAATCTTCTGACCGTCGGCCCGCCCTGCAAGGGCGCGCTCTACGAGGCCACTGCCATCCCCGAGATCCGGCTCCAGGCCGCAGCCGTAGCCGCCCACCTCGCCGAATAGGTAGTTCTGGCAGCCGAGAAATCAGTTGTGGGCGAC
>NZ_JBHWLY010000057.1:0-38470 GCF_042730435.1 Nocardioides sp. NPDC059952
CCGGGGCCCTGGCCGTCGGTGGACAGGCGACGGTATGCGAGCGACGCTGGGAGCGCCGGGCGGCGAGCAGCTCGCCGACGGCGCTGGACTGCTTCGGGCCGCGCTGCAGGCGGGCGGCGTGGGGCAGGGCCCGGCCCAGGACGTTGAGCCGGGAGCGTACGACCGCGGTCGGGGCCACCCGCATGACCGCCTGGGCGCCGAGGCCGATCCGGGCGAGGAACCGGTTGCCGTCACGGCCACCGGCGGAGGCCGCGGCCGCGATCGTCCTGACCCCGCGCTCCTCGGCGAAGGCGACGGCCGACTCCATCAGCATCCGGCCCACGCCCCGGCGGCGGAAGCTGGGAACGACGTGGGGCGCGAAGATCTGCACCGTCGGCTCGAGGTTGAGCGGACCGAAGGTCGTCGCGCGCACGTAGACCGCCCCGACGGGTTCGCTGCCGCACTCGGCGACCAGGAGGCGCTGGTCGGGGGAGGCGTCGGCGGCGCCGATGATCGTCTCCAGGTCGCCCAGCTGCTCCTGGGCATCCGCCATCCGCAGCGAGTCCTGCCAGATGCCGAGGAGGAAGAGCGCGTCATCGGCTCGTGCCTCTCGCATCGTCACCGGCACCCTCATCGAGTCCGTCCTCCAAGGGCGCCGTGCGTACAGATCATCACAATTCCTCCACGATCGTGGCTGTTCCCGGGCGGAATCGGGTTTCCCGAGTGATCATGTCACCACGGCCCCGACATTACGGAGCCGATGATGGCGGCAACCCGGGCAATGATGCCATGGGGGAGATGTAACGGATTGGTGAAAAGACAGGTCCCTCGGGTGATTCACCCTCCGAGCGTCTCTAATGTGTCTCCGCAAGGTCCGACGTGAGCCGGGCCAGCCCATACGAAAGAGGGACTAAAGCAGTGAACTCATCATCCTCTACCTGGATGAAGCTGACCGCAGGCGCCGGCGCCTTGGCGCTCAGCTTCACCCTCGCCGCCTGTGGTGGCGAGACCGCTTCCGAGGAGCCGGAGACGAAGGCCGCAGCCAAGGGCGACGGCACTCTCACCATCGGGCAGCTTCTCCCGCAGACCGGCAGCCTCGCGTTCCTCGGCCCGCCCGAGTTCGCCGGTTCCGACCTGGCCATCCAGGACATCAACGCCGCTGGCGGTGTGCTCGGCAAGGACGTCGTCCCTGTCGTCGCGGACTCCGGTGACACCACCTCCGCGATCGCCCCCACCGAGGCCGACAAGCTCATCGACGCCAAGTCCGACGTCATCGTCGGCACCGCGTCCTCGGGCGTGTCGATGACCGTGATCGACAAGATCATGTCGTCCGGCACCGTGATGTTCTCCCCGGCCAACACCTCGACCGAGTTCGACGAGGGTGACTTCGCGAAGGCCGACCTCTACTTCCGCACGGCTCCGTCCGACATCCTGCAGGGCGCCGTCATGGCCAACCTGCTGCTCGAGGACAAGCGCACCAACGTGGCGATCCTGTCCCGCCAGGACGCTTACGGCGAGACGCTCGCCAAGGAGGTCAAGGCCAACCTCGAGGGTGCCGGCTCCAAGGTCGCCACCACGGCGTTCTACTCCGAGGACGCCACCTCGTTCGACGCCCAGATCAACGAGATCGCCGGCGCCGGCGCGGACGCGGTCGTCGTGATCGCGTTCGAGGAGACCAAGAAGCTCATCCCGCAGCTCATCGCCGCGGGTGTCGGTCCGGCCAAGCTGCCGACGTACTTCGTCGACGGCAACCTGTCGGACTACTCCAAGGACTTCACCAAGGGTGAGCTCAAGGGTGTCAAGGGCACCCTCCCGGGCGCCGAGACCACTGGTGACTTCAAGGAGCAGCTGCTGAAGGTCAACCCGAAGCTGGCCGACTACTCCTACGCCGCCGAGTCCTACGACGCGACCATCGTCTCCGCGCTGGCCGCGGTGCAGGCCGACAGCGACTCTGGCGAGGCCATCGCCAAGGAGATCGTCGACATCACCACCGGTGGTGAGAAGTGCGAGACGTACGCGGACTGCGTCAAGCTCATCGAGGACGGCAAGGACATCGACTACGACGGCAAGTCCGGTCCGATCGAGCTCGGCGAGACCGGTAGCCCGACGGCCGCGTCCATCGGTATCTACCAGTACAACGACAAGGCGACCTACGCCCCCGTCAAGTACATCGCCGGCGAGGTCTGAGCCCGAGCCTGCAACCCCTGCGACGAAGTCGCAGGGGTTGCAACGCGAGGGGATCGAGCGAGCGCAGCGGGTGAGCTTGCGAACCCGCGAAGCGGGTCGAGATCCACGCTCGGAGTGACATCGACAACGAAGGGCCCCGGAACCAAGCGGTTCCGGGGCCCTTCGGCGTACGTCCCCTACTGCCCGACGCGCTCCGCGTCGATCAGCGCGCAGGTGATCCGCGAGGTGCAGACCCGCTTGCCGCGCTCGTCGGTGATCACGACCTCGTACGCCGCGGAGGTGCGACCGAGATGGATCGCCGTCGCGGTGCCGGTGACGATGCCCGAGGTCGCCGACCGGTGGTGGGTGGCGTTGATGTCGACGCCGACCGCGAGCTTGCCCAGGGACGCGGCGTGCATGCCGGAGCCGGTGGACCCGAGCGTCTCGGCGAGCGCGACCGAGGCGCCACCGTGCAGCAGCCCGTACGGCTGGGTGTTGCCCTCGACCGGCATGGTGCCGACGACCTTCTCGGCGGAGATCTCCAAGATCTTGACGCCCATCTTGTCGTTGAGGCCACCCATGCCGTGGGGGAGCGAGGCGAAGAACCTCTCGCCGGCGGTCGTGTCGGTCGGCGAGACGGGCTGGTCGGTGGTCGATGCATCGGTCATGGATGCATCGTCGCATGTGCCGTGCGGGGTCGGGACGCGGGGGACGCGCGGGTCTCGACCCCGCGGTCGCGCCGTTGTCGGTGGTCGTGGATAGAGTCGGACCGTGGCTGACGTGACGCGTGACCGACTGCTCCTTCTCGATGGACACTCGCTGGCCTACCGGGCCTTCTTCGCCCTGCCGGTGGAGAACTTCTCGACCGTCACGGGGCAGAACACCAATGCCGTCTACGGCTTCACCTCGATGCTGGTCAATGTGCTGCGCGACGAGACCCCGACCCATGTCGCGGTCGCCTTCGACCTGTCCCGGCAGACGTTCCGGCTGGAGGAATACTCCGAATACAAGGCCAAGCGCAACAAGACCCCCGACGAGTTCAAGTCGCAGCTGCCGCTGATCCAGCGACTTCTCGACGTGCTGCACATCCGCCACCTGTCGCTGGCCGGCTATGAGGCCGACGACATCATCGCGACCCTGGTGACCCAGGGGCTCGAGGCCGGGATGGAGGTGCTGATCCTGACCGGCGACCGCGACTCGCTGCAGCTGGTCACCGAGTCCTCCACGGTCCTCTACCCGATGCGTGGTGTCTCCGACCTGGCGCGGATGACGCCGGAGGCCGTCGAGGCGAAGTACGGGGTCCCGCCGCACCGCTATCCCGAGATCGCCGCTCTGGTGGGTGAGGACTCCGACAACCTGCCCGGCATCCCGGGCGTCGGCCCGAAGACCGCGGCGAAGTGGATCAACACCTACGACGGCCTCGACAACCTGATCACCCACGCCGACCAGGTCAAGGGCAAGGCCGGCGACAACCTGCGCGCCCACCTCGGCGACGTGATGCGCAACCGGCGGCTCAACGCGCTGGTCCGAGACCTGACCCTGGAGGTCGGCCCGGCGGACTTCGGGCGGGTCGAGTGGGACCGGGCAGCGGCGCTGGAGCTCCTCGACGAGCTCGAGTTCCGCGGCGAGATCCGCACCAGGATCACCGACGTGCTCGCTCCCGAGGACGACGTCCCGGTCGACGAGAGCGGGTTCGCTCTGGAGGGCGAGACCCTGGCCCCGGGTGCCGTCGCGACGTTCCTCGAGGAGCTCGGCACCACGTCCGTCGGGGTGCATGTGCGCGGGACCTGGGGTTCCGGCACCGGCCGCGTGGACGGGTTCGGCTTCGCGACGCAGGAGCGGGCTGCGTACGTGGGGGTGGAGGAGCTCACCCCCGAGGACGAGGCGGCGCTGGCGGGCTGGCTCGCGGACCCCTCGCGGCCGAAGATCATGCACGACGCCAAGGGGCCCGAGCTGGCGATCGACGCCCACGGCTGGTCCTTGGGCGGGCTGGTGACCGACACGGCGCTGTCGGCCTACATCGTGGCGCCCGACCAGCGCTCCTACGACCTCGCCGATCTGACCCTGCGCTACCTCAAGCGTGAGCTCAAGCAGGAGGACGACGGCGGCCAGGAGTCGCTCTTCGGCGACGACGAGGTCGGTGGCGACGGCGTCGCCCGGACCTCGATGCTCTATGCCCGCGCCGTGATCGACCTCGCCGTCGAGCTCGACTCGGCGGTCGAGGCCGCCGGCGGACACCGGCTGCTCTCCGAGGTGGAGCTTCCGCTGCTGCATCTGCTGGCGCGGATGGAGAAGACCGGCATCGCGGTCGACACCGAGCACCTCGACGCGCTGGAGCGGCACTTCGCCGGCCAGATGAAGCAGGCCGCCGACGACGCCTACGGCGTGATCGGGAAGGAGATCAACCTCGGCTCGCCCAAGCAGCTGCAGGTGGTGCTCTTCGACGAGCTCGACATGCCGAAGACGAAGCGCACCAAGACCGGCTGGACCACCGATGCCGACGCGCTGCAGCAGCTCTACGTGAAGACCGAGCACCCGTTCCTCCTCGCCCTGCTGCGCCACCGCGACGTCACCCGGCTGCGGGTCACCATCGAGGGCCTGCTGAAGACCGTGCAGGACGATGGCCGGATCCACACCACCTTCAACCAGACCATCGCGGCCACCGGTCGGCTCTCCTCGACCGAGCCCAACCTGCAGAACATCCCGGTGCGCACCGAGGAGGGACGCGGGATCCGCAAGGGCTTCATCGTCGGCGACGGCTTCGAGTCGCTGATGACGGCGGACTATTCGCAGATCGAGATGCGGATCATGGCCCACCTGTCCGAGGACGAGCTGCTCATCGAGGCGTTCCGCTCCGGACGCGACTTCCACTCGATCACCGCCGCGCGAGTCTTCGGCGTCGACCCCGACGCGGTCTCGGTGGAGCAGCGGGCCAAGATCAAGGCGATGAACTACGGCCTCGCCTACGGCCTGTCCGCTTTCGGCCTCTCCCAGCAGCTCGGGATCGAGCCGAGCGAGGCGCGCGGGCTGATGGAGGAATACTTCGAGACCTTCGGCGGCATCCGCGACTACCTGCGCAGCCTGGTCGAGGAGGCGCGGCGCACCGGATACACCGAGACCATCATGGGCCGCCGCCGCTACCTGCCCGACCTGCTCTCAGACAACCGTCAGCGGCGTGAGACCGCCGAGCGGATGGCGCTCAACGCCCCCATCCAGGGCTCGGCCGCCGACCTGATCAAGGTCGCCATGCTTCGGGTCCAGGCCGCCGTCGACGAGGCGGGCCTCTCCTCCCGGATGCTCCTCCAGGTCCACGACGAGCTCGTCTTCGAGGTCGCAACGGGGGAGCGGGAGGCTCTGGAGGCGCTCGTACGCGAGCAGATGGGCTCCGCCGCCGACCTCAACGTCCCCCTCGACGTATCCGTCGGCACCGGCCTGTCCTGGCACGAAGCTGCCCACTGATCGCCGAGGCGTCACCCCGGTCGGCCGAGGCGTCACCCCGGTCGGCCGAGGCGTCACCCCGGTCGGCCGAAGCGTCAGCTGCGTCGGCCGAATTGGCAGTTGTGGCGCACCGAATCGGTAGTTGTGGGTGACGAGACTCCACTCTCGTCGCCCGCCACTGCATTCTCGTCCGCGACTGCTGAAGCGGCTGCCGAGGCGTCAGTTATGGCGTACGAAATGGCGGCTCCGGCGAACTGAATCGGTGGTTGTGGGGGACGAAACTCCATCTTCGTTTCCCCTAGGTGCGTTCTCGGCCGACACAACTGACGTCTCGACCGACACAACTGACGTCTCGACCGACAGAAGTGACGTCTCGACCGACGTAGGCGACGTTTCGGCCGACGCGGCTGACGCCTCGGCTGGGGTCAGGCGCGGTGAGGGGTCTGGTTGAGTCGCCAGAAGGTGACCGCCAGGAGGACGGCGGCGAGGGCGGCGTCGATGCTGAGGACGGCCCAGACGAGGCCTTCGACGGTGGTCTGCATCGCGCCGAGGACGAGGGCGGCGGCGACGGCGATCCAGAGAAGGTACGCCGAGAGCCGGCTGCGCCTGGCCAGGACCGAGTAGACGAGCAGCTGGAGCACGGACAGCACCATGCCGAGGATCGCGAAGACCCAGAGCAGGCCCTCGATCTCGGCGTAGTCGGGGCCTCCGATGAAGATCATCGCCAGCCACGACATCAGCCACGAGCCGGCGATCGCGCACGCGCCCAGCCCGCCGACGAGCGTGAGCGACTTGACCAGCGCGGAGCGGCGGCTGGCCTCGGCCGACATCGATGGGAAGGCGATGATCACCACGAACTGCGGGAGGAACAGCACCGCCTTGGTGAGGATCAAGCCGCCTGCGTACAGGCCAGAGACGTGGTCGGAGAGCACGTTGCGCGCGATCAGGATGTCGACGTTGGAGAGCGCGAAGAAGCCCAGCAGCGCGAACGAGGCTTGGAGCATCTCGACGACGACGGGCTTCACCGGCCCGGGCTTCGCGTGGGCCTCGGCGCGACGTCGAAGCACCCACCATCCGACGATCGCCGGCGCGAACTGGGCCAGCGCGACACCGGCCATGGCGGCGCCTTCGGTGGGGCGGACCCACATCGCGGCGGTGGTGACGATGACCCGAGGGATGCCGAGAGCCAGGTAGACCACCGACAGGCCGAGCCAACGGCGCTCGCCCTGCAGGACCCCGGCCTGACCGCCCATGATCGTCAGCGGCACCGCACACACCGCGACCAGCAGAGCGGGATAGATCGAGTCCAGCCGCAGCACCCGCCACACGAGCGGCGAGGCGGCGAGCATGACGACCCCGACGACGATGGCCGCGCGATAGGTCGCTCGCAGCACCGTCCGCTCGATGGCGCGCTCCTGGCCGGGCGTCTCGGTCACCCGGCGCGACGCCGTCGCCTGCATGCCGAGCTGGACCACGCCGACGACGAGGAGCAGCGACATCATCGACGCGACGCCGCCGTACTGTCCGGGGCCGAGGATCCGCGCGGCGATGATCTGGAAGCCGTAGGTCGCGATGTTGGTGACCATGATGCAGAGGGCAAGGAAGCCGCTGCTGCGGATGAGCGCGGACAGCCTGCGCCGGCGGGCGCTGATCGGGCTGGCGGTCATCGTGGGCACTTGGAAAGCCTAGGGTGCGGCAGGTCACATGCCGGCACCGGCATCCGCCCAGGATCGAATCTCGTTCGCCACAACTGCCGGCTCGGCCGACGTAAGTGACTTCTCGGCCGACGGATGTGACTTCTCGGCGGGGCGGGGATCTAGGGTGGCCGCGTGAGGGATCGGGTGGTGCCTACCGTGTGGGCGGGCGTGCTCGCGGTGCTGATGCTGGGGCCGGCGCTGGGGGCTGGGTTCGTGCTCAGCTACGACATGGTGTGGGTGCCGGATCTCGCGCTGACCCGGGATGTGCTCGGCCTGGGGTCGGGGCTGCCGCGGGCGGTGCCCTCGGATGCCGTGATCGCGGTGCTGGACGAGGTCGTGCCGGGGCTCGCGCTGCAGAAGCTCGTGCTGGTGGGAGCGCTCGTGCTCGCCGGTGCGGGTGCCGCGGAGCTGGTGCGTGAGCGCTCGCTCGCCGCGCGGCTGGCGGTGGTGAGCCTGGCCGTGTGGAGCCCGTACGTCGCCGAGCGGCTGTGGATGGGCCATTGGCCGATGCTGCTGGCCTATGCCGCGGTGCCCTGGCTGGTGCTGGCCGGCCGCCGATGGGCGGCGGCTGAACCGGGCCCGGCCGCGCGCGGCCCGGTGTGGATGCTCCCGATCCTGCTCGTCGGGAGCCTCAGCGCCAGTGCGGGGATCGTGTCGGCCGCGGTGATCCTCGCGACCGGTCTGCGCCGGGGCCGGCGCCCGGTCCTGCTGCTCGCGATGGTCGCCGCGGTCAACGCGCCCTGGGGGGTCGCCGGCCTGACCCACGCGGGGGAGGCGGTGTCGGCCACCGGGTTCGAGGTCTTCGCGCTGCGCGGTGACGCCCTGCCCGCCCCGCTGGCAGCCCTGACCCTCGGCGGGATCTGGAACACCTCGGTCATCCCCGCGAGCCGCGAGGGCTGGCCGGCCTGGGTGGCTCTGGCGCTCCTGGTGGCGCTGGTCGGAGCCGGCCTCAAGCGATGGTGGGCCTGCGACAGCCAACGGATCGCGATCCTGGGGTTGTGGGTCGCCGGGATGGCGATCGCGATCCTCGGCTGGGCCGCACCGCAGACCCTCGACGGCCTCGCCCAGGAGATCCCCGGTCTCGCGCTGATGCGGGACAGTAGCCGCCTGCTTCCGCTGTGCCTGCCGCTGCTCGTCCTGACCGTCGCGGCCGGGGTCGATGCGCTGCGCGAGCGGCTTCGCGGCACCGCGCCCCGATGGGCCGCGGCAGTCGTCCTGGCCCTCGCCCCGATCGCCGTCCTTCCCGACGCCGCCTGGGGTCTCGCCGGCGGCATCGGCACGGCCGACTACCCGTCGTCATGGCAGCAGGCCCGCGCGAGGCTCGCCGAGGAGACGGCACCGGGCGACGTACTCGTCCTGCCCTGGTCCGCCTACCGAGCCCCGGCGTGGAACGATCGTCGTCCCGTCCTCGACCCGTTGCCGAGGATGCTGCCCCGGGCGAGCGTCACCAACGGCGACCTCGTCATCGGCCGCACCGAGATCGCGGGCGAGGACCCGCGCGCGGCAGCGGCCGCCGAGGCTCTCGCCGCACCGGACCCCACCACCCGGGCAGCCGAGCTGAGCCGCCTCGGGATCGGGTACGTCATCACCGACCGCACCGCGGGCGAGGCGCCGCAGGTGGCGGGGGAGACGGTCCACGACAGCGGCGACCTGCTCCTGCAGCGGTTGCCGGAAGAGGCGACCAGGCCGGCGGCGTACACGATCGGCCCGGTGAGGCTGACAGCGGTGGTCCTCGCGTGGGTGGCGTACGGCCTGGCTTGGCTGGGAGCCACAACATCAACAGTTCTGCTACTGATCAGTATTGTTCGCCGGCCGGCTGCTAATGTTCGCGACTAGGAGAGGGAGGTCACATATCCATGGGCAACATCATTGCCATCGTCGCCAGCATTCTTGTCGGCGGCGGAGTCGCCGCAGCGACCATCGTCGGAGTCGTCACCAGCAGCACGGACAACACCGTCGAGAATCCTCCGAGCGTCTCTGAGTCGACGGTTCAGTACGGCACCAACGACTGAACCAGACAAACCCGAAGGAGGCCCGGCGGTGATCCGCCGGGCCTCCTTCCATCTCTACGACATTTTCTACGACTTCCCAGAGCCGTCAGTCCGCGCCGACCACGTGCCCCTGAAGCGTCGAGGCGAGCACGGCGTTGAAGTTCAGCTGGCTCTGCTCCCAGGTGTGCTTGCGGGCGTGCCACCGGGCACCCTCGGCCAGCTCCTTGCGGCGGATCTCGTCGCCGAGCAGGTGGTCGAGCGCGGCCACGAAGCCGGGCTGGTCGTCGACCAGCACCCCGGACTCGCCGTCGTCGATCGACTCGGTCGTCCCGCCCGCGTCGCGGAAGGCGACGGTCGGGGTGCCGTGCTGGGCGGCCTCGGTGACGACCAGGCCCCAGCCCTCCTTCAGCGACGGCAGCGCCATCAGCCAGGACCGCTCGTAGACGGCTTCCTTGGTCTCTTCTGCGACATGCCCCAGCATCTCGACGTAGTCCTCGGCCCCCACCCGGGAGATGTACGCAGCCAGCTCGTCGGCCCACCAGCCGCCGCCCACGATGCTCAGCCTCAGGTCCGGGTAGGAGGCCCGCAGCGCCACCACCGCGTCGACGGCGAGCTCGACCCGCTTGTGCGGCACCAGCCGCCCGACGACACAGATGGAGGGGTGCTCGGTCTTCGCCGGCCGGTCGCTCAGCGCCGGCGCGGCGCCGTTGTGCACGACCGCGACCCGGGCGGGGTCGACGCCGAGGGTAGCCAGCTCGGCCCGGGTGGCGCGGGAGACCGCGACGTACTGCTTGTGGCGGTAGAGCCGCGGCGCCAGCCACGACTCGACCCACCAGCCGACCCGCCCGGACAGTCCGGGGTAGACCACCGGCCACTGCTCGCGGTGGACGTGGTGGACGAGCACCGTGACCGGTGCCCTGGTGCCGAGCGGGCAGAAGAACGGGAGTCCGTTCTGCACGTCGATGACCGCGTCGACGCGGCCGATCGGACCCAGCCGACCCAGCGCCAGCAGCAGCACGCCCCACAGGTAGATGCTGAGCTTGCCGCCGCGGCGTACGTAGCGGATGTCGTCGCGCTCCTCGCGGGCCTGCGCACCGGGATAGGCGGCCGTGAACACGGTGACCCGCGCTCCGGCGTCCACCAGACCGGCGGTGATCTGGTGGAGGTAGTGCTCGGCACCACCGGCTTCAGGATTGTCAGAATCGCGCCAGCTGAAGACGGCCACATGGCTGCCGTTCAGCTGCGCTCCCTCCGTTGCGCGCAAAATTGAGTGCTCCCCTGCAATCTCGCAGTTCCCCGCTGCTGAGCGCTCCCTCCCCAGGGTCACGCAGTTACTGGAGAGTAGGACATTTCGTGACGGAATGCACACCCGTTGGGGTAATCGGTTAGGGTTCCCGCCGTGCCGAACCTCCTCGACTCTCAGCGTGCCGCCTCCGCCGGCGGAGGCTGGAGCGCGACGCTGCGGCGCTCCGTACGCCTCTTCAGCGACTTCCGTGTGGAGCAGACCGATCCCGCGCGCTTCTACACCGCGCTGGCGGCAGACTCGGTCGGCCAGCTGGCCCACTACACCGATGGCGAGACGCTCGAGGGCACGGTCCTGCTCGACGTGGGCGGTGGCCCGGGCTACTTCCGCGACGCCTTCATGCGGGCCGGCGCGACCTACCTCGCGCTCGACGCCGACGCCGGTGAGATGCAGGGCGCCGGGATCGTCGCCGAGGGCAGCATGCTCGGCGACGGGATGCGGCTTCCCGTCCGCACCGGAAGCGTCGACGCCTGCTACTCCTCCAACGTGCTCGAGCACGTCCCGACGCCGACGGCCATGCTCGAGGAGATGCTCCGCGTCACCAGGCCCGGCGGCGTCGTCTTCTGCTCCTACACGCTGTGGTGGGGCCCCTGGGGCGGCCACGAGACCAGCCCGTGGCACCTGCTCGGCGGCCGGTTCGCGCGCCGCCGCTACGCGCGCAAGCACGGCCACGAGCCCAAGAACAAGTTCGGCGAGTCGATGTACGCAGCGACCGCCTCCGCGGGGCTGCGCTGGGCGCGCGCCCAGCGCAGGGCGGGCAACGCCGAGATCCTGGCTGCGGTTCCGCGCTATCACCCTGCGTGGGCGGCGTGGCTGATGCGCGTCCCGGTGGTGAGGGAGGTGCTCTCATGGAACCTCCTCCTCGTGCTGCGAAAGACGTGACCCCGGACCCTCCGAGCGCCACCCCCACCGCCTCCGGCTCCGCTTCGGCCACGTCGAAGCTCAGGCTCGTCGCGTACGTCGCGATCCTGACCGCGATCACCTTCACCCAGGCCCCGGGCCGGATCGTCGCGGACACCAAGTTCGACCTGAGCGCCGACCCGTGGGCCTTCCTGGCTCGCGCGGTGAACATGTGGGACGCCCAGGGGGCCTTCGGCCAGGTGCAGAACCAGGCGATCGGCTATGTGTGGCCGATGGGCCCGTTCTACGGTCTCGGCCAGCTGGCGCAGCTGCCGGAATGGGTGATCCAGCGGCTGTGGTGGGCGCTGCTGCTCAACCTGGCCTTCCTCGGTGTCCTGCTCGTGGCCCGCGAGCTGCAGCTGGGGCGGCCGTGGGCCCAGGTCGCGGGTGCCGCCGCGTACGTCCTGACGCCACGCGTGATGACCATCCTCGGCGCCAACTCGGCCGAGCTGTGGCCGACCGCGGTCGCGCCGTGGGTGCTGCTCGCCGTCATCCGCGCCAGCGGCACCACCACCACCAAGGACCTGGTGCGCTGGTGCGCCGTGGCCGCGCTCGCGGTCGCCTGCGCGGGCGGCGTCAACGCGACGGCGGTCTCGGCGGTGCTGGTGCCGGGCGTGGTCTTCCTGCTGACCAGGACCGGCGCCCGGCGATTCGCCGCGCTGGCGCTGTGGGGCGTGTTCACCGTCCTCGCCACCCTGTGGTGGACGATCCCGCTGGTGCTCCAGGGCCGCTACATCCCGCCCTTCCTCGACTACATCGAGACCGCCGCGGTCACCGCCTCGACCACCGGCCTCCTGCCGACGCTGCTCGGCACCTCCGACTGGGTCGCCTACGCCGACCCGCTCTACTACCCGGCCGGGCAGAGCCTGCACGCCACGCCCTACCTCGTCCTCGACGCCGCCGCCGTCGTCGCGATCGGGCTCGCCGGCCTGGCCGGGGTGGGCCGCGCGCGCCGTCACCCCGAGACCAGGTTCCTCATCGGCTGCGTCCTCGCTGGTGTCGTCCTCGTCGGGATCGGCTACACCGGCGCGCTGGCCGGCTGGGGCGCCGAGGCCCGCCAGGACCTCGTCGACGGCGCGCTGGCCGCGGTGCGCAACAGCCACAAGTACGACGCGGTGCTCCGCCTCGGGCTCGCCGCCGGTGTCGTGCTCACCGTCGAGACCATCCTCTTCCGCGCCGAGCTGGCGCGCGCCTCCGGGACGGCCACGAAGGCGGCCCAGTGGCTCAGGAGGGTGTTCGTCATCGCCGTGGTGGCCGCGCTGGCCGGCCTGGCGGTGCCCTGGGTGCGCGGCCAGGTGCCGCCGCCCGGGTCGATCGAGAACGTCCCGGCCTTCTGGGCCGACGCCGCCGACTACCTCTCCGAGAACGACGACGGCGGCGTCACGCTGGTGGTCCCGGCCGCCCGCTTCGGCGACTACCTGTGGGGCAGCACCCACGACGAGGTCCTGCAGCCCTACGCCGACTCCCGCTGGGCCGTACGCGGCGTGGTGCCGCTGGCCGAGCCCGGCAACGTCGTCTGGCTCGACCGGGTCACCGAGGAGATCGAGCGCGGCACGCCCAGCGCGGACCTCGCGCCGATGCTGGCCAAGGCCGGCGTGACCCGGCTGCTGGTACGCAACGACCTGCACTGGGGCACCACCGGCGCCCCGCCGCCCTCCCTGGTGCACGCCACCCTCGCCCAGTCACCGGGCCTGACCCGGGCGGCTAGCTTCGGCGCCGAGTTCGGCAACACCACCTACCACCGCGAGAAGGGCACCCGGGTCCTCGTCGACGGTGGACTGGCCGGGGAGTACCCCCCGATCGAGATCTACGAGGTCGACGACGCCACCTCCGGCGGCACCCTGATCCCGGCCAGGACGACCGTGATGGGCGACCCCGGCGAGCCCGCCAGCGGGGCGCCGGCGGTGCTGACTGCCGACGACACCCGGACCTCCGCCGACGGTACCGAGGAGAGCGCCGACGTCATCCTGACCGACGGCCAGCGTCGGCGGACGACCCTCTTCTCCGGCGTCCGCGCCAACTCCTCCGCGACCCGCACCGCCGAGGAGGGCGTCGACTCCGACCAGCCCGAGAGCTTCCACCGCTACCTGGAGGACCAGGAGCGCTGGCAGAGCACCATGGTCTGGCGTGGGGTCGAGGCCGTGGAGGCCTCCAGCTCGGCGGCGACCCCCGCGGAGGTCCCGGTCGACCGCGGCCGGGCGCCCTCGGCGGCCCTGGACGGCGACCCCGACACCGCGTGGCGCACCGAGACCGGATGGGACCAGAACCCCGAGGGCGCCTGGTTCCGGGTGAGGTTCGAGGACGAGACCGACCTCGGCAAGGTCACCGTCACGATCCCTGCGAACGTCGTCGGGGTCGAGCGGCTCGAGCTCGTCGCCGGCGCCCAGATGCGCAAGGTCTACGCCCCGCAGCCGGGGGAGGAGGCGACGTACGACCTGACCGGGTTCAGCGCGCGCAACCTGACCATCACCGCCCGCGGAGCCACCGCCTACGGCCCCTGGGGGATCAGCGAGCTCGACATCGAGGGCATCGAAGCCCAGCGCCTGGTCGCGCTCCCGGTGCCGCCGCAGGACGCCACGATCCGCAAGATCCGGCTCGGTCGCGACGCCGATCGCAGCGGGTGCATCAGCCAGGACGGGGTGCTCTACTGCGAGCCGTTCCTGGCCGGCACCGGCGACGACGGAGACCACCTGGACCGGCTCATCACCCTCACCCGCGGACAGACGTTCGACGTCACCGGGACCGTGTCGTTGCGCCGCGACCACGCCTACGCCGCGGCCGCCGCCGAGCTCGCGGGTGTGGACATCACCGCACCGAGCAGCGGAGACATCGCCCAGTCGGCGCTCGCGATGGCCGACGGCGACGAGGGCACCTCGTGGCGTGCGCCGTCGACCGACCCGGCCGACATCACCCTCCACCTGCCCGAGCGGCAGCGGATCAGGTCGCTGCGGCTCCTGGTCAACGAGGCCGCCCCGGTCAGCATCCCCAGCGAGGTCGAGATCACCGACCTGCGCCGTCCCAAGCGCACGGTGACCCGCGAGGTCGACGCCGACGGCGACGTCGCGGTGCCCAGCGGCTGGCGCACCGACCGGCTCCGGATCCGGATCACCGAGACCGACGCCGCCTACGACCAGCCTTCGAGCAGGGCCGACGCGACCGAGCTTCCCGCCGGCATCTCCGAGCTGGAGGTCAACGGCCGTCCGCTCGGCGACGGGACGCTCCGGGCCGGCTGCGCCGAGGGGCCCCACATCCGCGTGGGGGAGCGGGTGCTGCGTACGTCGCTCAACGGGTCGCTCGCCGACCTGCTGCGCGGCGGCGAGGTGCCCCTGAAGGTCTGCGGTACGGCCCCGATCAACCTGACCGCCGGTGAGAACACGCTGCTGGCTGATCCGGTTAACGCCCTCCGCGTCGACAGCCTCGAGCTCAGTGCGGAGGTGATCGCGGACGCGGAGTCCCCGGAGGCGGTCGAGGTCGAGCGCGACGAGCGCGACGCCGCGGTCTCGGCGACCGTCTCCGCCGAGGCCTACGACCGGGTCCTCGTGCTCCCGCAGAACATCAACCCCGGCGCCACCGCGACCCTGGAGGGCAAGGTCCTGCGCGCCCAGCGGGTCGACGGCTGGCAGCAGGGCTGGATCGTGCCCGCCGGCACCGGGGGAGAGGTACGTTTCGGCTTCGCGCCCGAGGACACCTACCGTGCCGGGCTGATCGCCGGTGCCGGAGGCGCGGCGCTGGTCCTGGCGCTCGCGCTGGTGACCTCATGGCGCCGCCGCGGCACCCCGCACAGCCTGGAGCTGTTCCCCGAGGCCGCGCCGTGGCGCTGGTACGACGGCGGCGTGCTCGTCCTGGTCGCCGGTCTGCTCGCCGGCTGGTGGGGTGCCCTGGCCGCTGCGGTCGCCTGGCTGCTGCCGCGCGTGACCGGCCGCCGGCCGGGCCTCGTACGCCTCCTGGCCGCCGGGTCGGGAGCAGCGCTGCTCGCCGGCGCTCTGGCCGTCGAGATCCTCCCGACCGCCTGGGACCTGCCCTGGGACCCGCCCGCCTGGACGGCTCAGGCGCTCTCGCTGGTCGCGCTCGTGCTGGTCGCCGCGGCCGCCTCGGTGACCCCGGGCTCGGAAGCAGACTCGGAAACAGACTCGGAAGCAGGCTCAGCCGCGGCCTCGGCCTCGAGGCGCCGTTTCGGCCTGCGCCCGGAAGGACGCCAGCCGCGCAGCCGCATCGCCCGGCGCTCGAAGAGGATGTAGGACAGCGCCGCGATCGGGATGGTGACCGCCAACGTCATCGCCAGCACCGTCCAGAAACGGTTGTTGAAGGTGCCGAACCCGAGCAGCTCCATGCCCATGAGCAGCACGAACATGTGGATCGAGAAGACCCCGTAGGAGATCTCGCCCAGCGCGCTGGGCACCGGACCGGCCAGCCAGCGGCGTACGGGCCCGTCGAGCTCGGGCCCGAAGACCAGCGGGAAGATGACGCACACCGCGACCGCACCGTAGAGGACGCACTTGAGCGCCGACTCGGCCGGTGTCGGCGCATCCACCAGCCCGGTCGGGCCGGTGATCGGCGTGCAGGCGGCCACGAAGAGCCCCAGCGCCAGCAGCCACCACCCGGCCAGGTCGCGCGCCGCGGCGTCCAGCCGCGCGCGCATGCCCGGGTCGACCGAACAGGCCGCCAGCGCGGTGCCGGCCAGGAACCACGGCAGGTACGCCGGCAGCCACTCGGCCGCGAACGGCTGGTCGAACCACGTCCGGGCGCCGGCTGCGAACGCCACGCCGCCGATCGAGAGCAGCAGGCACAGGACCAGCACGCGGCGTAGGTCCAGACGGTCTCGCGGCGTCAGCAGCCGCACCACCAGCGGCAGCGCGAGGTAGAAGGCGACCTCGGTGCACAGGCTCCACATGTGCGCCAGGCCGTAGGCGTGGGTGTCCTGGGTGTAGATCTGGGTCAGGGTCAGGTTGGCGATCCAGCCTCCGAGGCCCACATCGGAGTTCGCG
The DNA here is from genome assembly GCF_042730435.1 of Nocardioides sp. NPDC059952. Classification (NCBI taxonomy): domain Bacteria; kingdom Bacillati; phylum Actinomycetota; class Actinomycetes; order Propionibacteriales; family Nocardioidaceae; genus Nocardioides; species Nocardioides sp. NPDC059952. The sequence goes on from NZ_JBHWLY010000057.1 coordinate 16,460, forward strand.
GGCGCGGCGATCAGGCAGACGGCCACGACCACCCAGTAGAGCGGCAGGATCCGCAGCGCCCGCTTCCACAGGTAGCGTCCGGTGCTCGGCGGCGGAGCTCCGGCGGCGCTGGCGGCGAACCACGGCCTGGCCAGCAGGAACCCGGAGACCACGAAGAAGAGCGCAACGCCGAGGTCGAAGTGGGCGAGCATCGCCCCGGTCCAGCCCTGCGGGTAGCGGCCGGTGTGGAACGCGACATGGGTCAGCACCACCATCAGCGCCCCGACGGCGCGCAGCGCGTCGAGCGTGAGGAACCGGCGATCCAGTTCGATTCGGGCTCCGTTTCGGTCGGCCATCAGCCGTCCTCCTCAGGCCCTGAGATCGGGTCGCCGAACGGCACCACGCTGCCGACCTCGATGCCACCCAGGCACGGCTTCGACCCCGGAGTCAGGCTCTGGAGGCCGATGGTGTCGAAGCGTCCCTCGCCCGTACGCAGGTAGAGACTGCGGAACCCGGGCTCGATCTCGACATCGTAAGAATGCTCGCCGGCGGTCACCCGCATCCGGCCGGCGTCCTCGGCGGCAGCCACGTAGGCGACCCGGATCCACCACCCGGCGCCGTCCACGCCACCGTCGAGGCCCACCTCCAGCGGTGTCTGCCGCACCCGCAGCGGGCACTTGTCCAGGCTCGGCGTCGGGTCGACGGCGCCGACCGAGCGTCGCTCGGGGTCCACCAGCGCCGGCCGGATGTGACCGTCCTCGTCGACCAGGTAGAGGTTGTCGGTGCTGGCCTTGGGGAACGCCATCTTGTCCGACAGCGGCCGGAGCACCCGACTCACCTGGTTGTAGGGGTAGGACGCGCCCCAGACCATCCACTCGGGCACCGGCCCGTCGGCCATCGGCAGCGGCTCCTCGACCTCGGCCAGGTCGGCGCGGACGGTGTCGACGTAGCGCCGGGTGTTGTCGTCCTCGTGCCAGCCCTGGGCGTAGGAGTAGGACGAGAAGAGCCCCAGTGCCGCGACGATCGCGGTCACGCCGGCGACGCGCTTCGGCACGTCGAGGAAGGGCGAGGTACGCGTCGGGGTGAGCGTTTCCACCGCCCCGCGCAGCGGCAGCGTGGCCAGCGCGAGGGCCATCGCGGTGACCGCGATCGTGTCGGTGAGGTAGCGGTAGGCGAGGGCGATGTCGGCACCGACCCCGCCGGCCCGGATGGCGGTGATCAGGGCGATGTCGATGACGAGGATCCCGCCGACCAGCCACCACGCCCGCAGCGCGATCGAGCGGGTGCGGGCGAGCTCGTAGGTCAGCAGCGCCAGCACGCCGACGGCGAGCACCGAGACCACCGCGCCGGGCTCGGCCCAGCCGGCCGAGTTGCCCTCCAGCCACGTCCAGCGCAGCGGCCCGCCGACCACGCCCGGTGCCCACGACTCGAACAGGAACCGCTGGGCGACCAGGGCGAACCCGTTGGCGTCGGAGGCTCCCGATGCCTTCGACGATCCCGCGCCCAGCGTGAGGTAGGCGACCACGGAGCCGATCGAGACGACCCCGTAGAGGAGCACGCCGGGCAGGTAGCGGCCCAGGATCGTCCGCAGCCGGGTCAGGATGTCACCGCTGGCGAACCAGCCCAGCGCCAGCACGGCGTAGGGCCAGAACAGCAGCATCGCCTTCTCGCCGAAGGCGATGGCGGCCAGGGTGATGAGCATCGTCAGCAGGGCCCAGCCGAACCGCCGCGTACGCAGGTAGTTGAGGTGTGCCCACGACCCCCAGAAGATCGCGGCGAGGAACGGCAGTTGGGTGATCCCGGGGCCCCAGGACAGGAACGCCGGCAGGCTGATCGAGCTGAACAGGAACAGCGCCAGCGGCGGCAGGATCCCGCGCCGCTTCCCGAACGCGGAGCAGAGGAAGACCAGTGCGCCCAGGTTCGCGATCGCCTGCAGCACGAGGAGCTCGGCGGCCGGGTAGGCCCAGGCGTACGGGTCGAGGCTGAAGTTGTAGGACGTCAGCGCGAACGCGCCCGGCATCAGGTGTCCGGCGAAGCCGTGGAAGAGCAGGTCGCCCGAGAGCCCGTCGGACATCAGCTTCGACATGAAGTTGGCATCGTCGAAGCGGTACCACGACCCGCTCAGCGCCCAGGCGCGGAAGCCGAGCTGGACGGCGATCATCGCCAGCGCTGCCGCGAGGACCTTGCCCGGCGTGGCCAGGAAGCCGTCGCCGGCCGGCCCGTCGGCGGGCTCGGCAGCGGTGGAGGTGGTGTGGGGAAGTGACACGAAGAGGAAGTGTCGCACAGTGGTTTGTGACCCGTTGCACACCTCTCCCGGTATTGCTGCTACGGTTCGCGGATCGAGGGGGGACCCGAGGCCTTGGGAGGGGCAAAAACATGCGAAGAGTGATTGGTTACGTCTTCTTGCTGGTCGGCGCGTTTGCGCTGGTCGCTGCCGCGGTGGCGGGATTCTGGGCCAAGGACGCCGCTGCCAAGTTTCCGCTGAATGTCGACTCGCGCACGGTGCTCGAGGGCACGGCCAGCGGTGCACAGGCCAAGTCGGATACCCCAGTTCCGGTGAAATACGTCAACGTGACCAAGGCTGACCCGGAGGCGTCCACCGATGACGTCGTCGTGCTGATCGAGGTGGCCTGCATCGTCGTCCAGGAGGATGACCCGGCCGACTGCGTCGACCCCGACACCGACCCGCGCGCGGTCAACATCTCCAACAGTGCGTACGCCCTGGACCGCAAGACCGCTGAGCCGGTCAAGGACCAGGCCAAGTACGTCGGCGAGGAGTTCGCGACCGAGGGCATGACGGGCTACGTCGCGAAGTTCCCGTTCGGCACCGAGCGTCACGACTACGAGTACTGGGACGACACCCTCGGTAAGTCCGTCGTCGCCACCTACGTCGACGACGTCGAGGTGGAGGGCGTGAAGACCTACCAGTTCGAGGTATCGATCCCCGCGACCGAGGCGACCCTGAGCGAGGGCGAGTCCGAGGGCACCGAGGACGACACGATCGGCACCTACGAGGGCGCCCAGACGATCTACGTCGAGCCGACCACGGGTCAGTACATCGACCAGACCGGCTCCCAGAAGGCGGTCGCCGGCGACACCACCGTGATCGACATCGAGGTCAGCTACTCCGACGAGACCGTCGCGAAGAACGCCAAGGACGCCAAGGCCAACATCTCCAAGCTCAACCTGATCGGCACCTGGATCCCCGTCGTCGGCCTCGTCGCCGGCCTGATCTTCCTGCTGATCGGCCTCTGGCTGGTCCTGCGCGGCCGCAAGCCCAACGGTGGCTCCCACGCCTCCGCCGACGACAAGACGCTGGTGGATGCCTGAGGCTCAACCCACACAGGCGTAGACGTTCGCGGGCCCGAAGGCTGACAGCCTCCGGGCCCGCGCTCGGGTTTTCGTCGTAGCCGGCCCTGTTCAGCTGCTGGTCAGGTCGGCACCGAAGATCGCGGTCCCGGGGGTCAGCAGGCCCCTGGTCCGTGACCAGCCGCCCCAGACCCGCTCGTGGTCCTCGGGCCACTCGGGCTCGACCAGGTCGGTGATCTTGAACCCGGCACCGGCCAGCAGCGAGACCCAGTCCCCGATGGTGCGGTGGTGCTCGACGTAGGACACCTTGCCGGTCTCGTCGTCGACCTCGACGTACGGCGTGCGGTCCCAGTAGGACTGCGCGGCGATCAGGCCCTCGGGGCCGGGGTCGTCGGGGAACATCCACCGCGTCGGGTGGGTGATCGAGAACGCGAAGCGGCCGCCGGGCCGCAGGACGCGGGCGGTCTCGGCGATCGCGTGGGCGATGTCGCTGACGAACTGCAGCGCTCCGAAGGAGCAGAAGACCACGTCGAAGGAGCCGTCCGCGAACGGCAGGTCGGTCGCGGTGGCCTGCACCGCCGGGACGACCACGCCGGTCTGCTCGTCGAGGCGCCGGGAGTGCTGGAGCTGACGGCCCGAGAGGTCCAGGCCGATCGCGCGCCCGCCCTGGGTGTTCACCCAGCGGGAGCACTGACATGCCCCGGAGCCGAGCTCGAGCACGTCCAGGCCGTCGACGTCGCCGAGGATGCCGAGATCGGCCTCGGTCAGGCCCTCCGGGCCCCAGACGAACCCGGCCTCGCCGAGGAACGGTCCATGGGTCGCCTGGTACTCGTCGGCATAGCGGTCCCAGTCGGGGCCGTTCGCGTGCCGCGACTCGGCCTCGCCGACCGTACGCCTCTCGGCTCTGACCACGGGGCCGGTCGTTCCGAAGGTCTCGATCGCGCCGAAGCGATGTCCTGAGCCTGTCGAAGGGGGATCGATGGGCGCCTCCGGTCGAACGACCGGGCTGATGGCTTGGTCCACCCCTACAGCGTAGGCCCAGCGCGGTGACGTCGACAGTTGGACGGAGCCTGTGGCGGGAGCGTAGGCTAAGAAACTGCGTCTGAAGTCTGCCCGGGTCCCAGACCTAGTGGACCTTGGCTTGCTACCTCTACCGCCGGTTCGCGCAGGGCGACGAAGCCTGTTTGTGCTGGTGCCGGTGAGGGGCTGCCGACCCGAGACTTGAGCCGTGTGTGACCCGACGATATCTGTCCACCCAAGGAAACCACCTCCCTTATGACGAGCACGCTCAACATTCCTCTTCCCGACTACGACGCGCCTCAGGTCGCGATCAACGACATCGGGTCGGAAGAGGACTTCCTCGCCGCGATCGACGAGACCATCAAGTACTTCAACGACGGCGACATCGTGGACGGTGTCATCGTCAAGGTCGACCGGGACGAGGTCCTGCTCGACATCGGTTACAAGACCGAAGGTGTCATCCCGTCGCGCGAGCTGTCGATCAAGCACGACGTCGACCCCTCCGAGGTTGTCGAGGTCGGCGACAAGGTCGAGGCCCTGGTTCTCCAGAAGGAGGACAAGGAAGGCCGCCTGATCCTGTCCAAGAAGCGCGCGCAGTACGAGCGCGCCTGGGGCACGATCGAGCAGGTCAAGGAGGAGGACGGCGTCGTCGAGGGCGCGGTCATCGAGGTCGTCAAGGGTGGTCTCATCCTGGACATCGGCCTGCGTGGCTTCCTCCCGGCCTCCCTCGTCGAGATGCGTCGCGTCCGCGACCTGCAGCCGTACGTGGGTCAGACCCTCGAGGCCAAGATCATCGAGCTCGACAAGAACCGCAACAACGTGGTCCTTTCGCGCCGTGCCTGGCTCGAGCAGACCCAGTCCGAGGTTCGCCACGGCTTCCTGACCCAGCTCCAGAAGGGTCAGATCCGCAAGGGTGTCGTCTCCTCGATCGTCAACTTCGGTGCGTTCGTGGACCTCGGCGGCGTCGACGGTCTCGTCCACGTCTCGGAGCTGTCCTGGAAGCACATCGACCACCCGTCCGAGGTCGTCACCGTCGGTGACGAGGTCACCGTCGAGGTTCTCGACGTGGACATGGACCGCGAGCGTGTCTCCCTGTCGCTGAAGGCGACCCAGGAGGACCCGTGGCAGCACTTCGCCCGCACCCACCAGATCGGCCAGATCGTCCCGGGTAAGGTCACCAAGCTGGTGCCGTTCGGTTCGTTCGTCCGCGTCGAGGAGGGCATCGAGGGCCTGGTGCACATCTCCGAGCTGGCCGAGCGCCACGTGGAGATCCCCGAGCAGGTCGTCCAGGTCAACGACGACGTCATGGTCAAGATCATCGACATCGACCTCGAGCGCCGTCGCATCTCGCTCTCGCTCAAGCAGGCTAACGAGACGGTCACCTCGACCGACGTCGAGGAGTTCGACCCGACGCTCTACGGCATGCCGGCGACGTACGACGACCAGGGCAACTACATCTACCCCGAGGGCTTCGACCCGGAGACGGGCGAGTGGCTCGAGGGCTACGACGAGCAGCGCGCGAAGTGGGAGGAGCAGTACGCTCAGGCCCACGCTCGCTGGGAGGCCCACATCAAGCAGCAGCAGGAGGCCGCCGAGAAGGCTGCCGAGGCCGGCGAGGCCACCTCCTACTCCTCGGGTGGCTCGGTCGACGAGACCGTCTCCGAGGACGAGGGCGGCTCGCTCGCCTCCGACGAGGCGCTGCAGGCGCTGCGCGAGAAGCTGACCGGCGGTCAGTGAACGCGTGAGCTGATGCTCTGAAAAGCACGAATGCCCGGCCCCTTTCGAGGGGCCGGGCATTCGGCTTTCTAGGGGAGCCTGGCCGCAGGCTGGAAGGCCGGGTCGATGGCGTGGGACCGGGGAGCGGCCTTGGGGCGGTCGCCGTGGATCGTGGCGAGCGTGGCGTAGGTGACGAGGGCGAACAGTGCGATGAGGATCAGTGCTGTGGTCATGGCAGTAATTCTTCGCTACCAGGTATTCCTGCCACATTGGCAGAAATGCCTAAGTTGCGTGATTTCCTGCCAACTGGCACCCTTCTGAGGTGCTTAGAAACGTCGCTGCGGTGATCTGGGACGGTGTCGCCCCCTTCGAGTTCGGAGTCGTGTGCGAGGCTTTCGGGCTCGACCGGCGCGACGACGGGGTGCCGTTGCTGGAGTTCGGTGTCTGCTCGCTCGAGCCCGGCTTGGTGCGCTCGAACCTGGGCTTCGGGATCGAGGCCACCTACGGTCTGGAACGGGCCGACGAGGCCGACCTGGTGTGTGTGCCGGCCATGCGCCGGGGCGACCCGGTGCCGCCGCGGATCGCCGAGACATTGCTGCGCGCCTATCACCGTGGTGCCCGGATCCTGACCGTCTGTGGCGGGGCGTTCGCGCTGGGGGCGGCGGGTCTGCTCGACGGGCGTGAGTGCACCACCCACTGGAAGTACACCGACGAGCTCGCGGAGAGATTCCCCGAGGCGAAGGTGGTGCCCGAGGTGCTCTACGTCGATACCGGGCAGATCATCACCAGTGCCGGCACCGCCGCCGGGCTGGACGCGTGCCTGCACATCTGGCGCCAGGAGTACGGCGCAGCGGTCGCCTCCGCCGTGGCCCGCCGCATGGTCGTGCCGCCCCAGCGCGACGGTGGTCAGGCGCAGTTCATCTCCCACCCCGTGCCAGAGGTCGACGCCGAGACGCTCGGCCCCCTGTTGGCCTGGATCGTGGAGAACCTCCACGAAGACCTCGACGTGGACTCGCTCGCCCATCGAGTGCTGATGTCCTCGCGTACGTTCGCTCGCAGGTTCCGCGCCGAGACCGGGGCGACGCCCTATGCCTGGATCACCGCCCAGCGCGTGCGCCGGGCCGAGGAGCTGTTGGAGCGCACCGACCGGTCGGTGGAGTGGATCTCGAGCGAGGTCGGCTTCGGCAACGCAGCGGCCCTGCGCCACCACTTCACCCGGGTGCGGGGGCTCTCCCCGCAGGCCTACCGGCGCCGGTTCGCCTGCAGCGACAGCCTCGACTCGGCCATGCCGGCCTAGGTGGCGCGAGGCGCCGACAACGGCCCTACTAGGTTGGGGCCATGCGCGTAGGACTCACCGGCGGGATCGCCTCGGGGAAGAGCACGGTGTCGGAGCTGCTGGCCGGGTTCGGGGCGGTGATCGTGGACTCGGACAAGATCGCCCGGGAGGTCGTCGAGCCGGGTACGCCGGGGCTCGCCCACATCGTGGCGGAGTTCGGTCCGTCGGTGCTCACCGAGTCCGGTGCGCTCGACCGGGCGAAGGTGGGGGAGATCGTCTTCGCCGACGAGGGCGCCCGGGGGCGGCTCAACGCGATCGTGCACCCGTTGGTCGGGGCACGCTCCACGGAGCTCGAGGAAGCCGGCCGGGCGGCCGGCAAGCTGGTCGTCAACGACATCCCGCTCCTGGTCGAAGTGGGTTACGCGCCCTTCTTCGACGAGGTGATCGTCGTCGACGTACCGGTCGAGACCCAGGTCGAGCGGGCGATCACGCGCGGGATGACCGAGATCGACGCCCGCGCCCGGATCGCCGCGCAGGCCAGTCGCGAGGATCGGCTCGCCGCCGCGACGTACGTCATCGACAACACCGGCACCCTCGAGGACCTCCGCAAGCGGGTGCGGGAGATCTACGACGCACTCGCCGGAACGCGGTGATGAGCGGGTGTTGCTGACATACTCGGCCGCGTGACTGGGGGCATGCACACCGATTCAGAGGATCCGCAGCGTCGTCCGAGGCGGTGGATGCGGCCGGTGATCGCCGGGGCCGTGCTGGCCCTGGCGGCCGGCGCGGGCGCGGCGGCGGTGACCGTCGGAATGCCGACGAGGGCCGAGGAAGAGCCGAACAGGCCGGCCGCCGCCACCACGAAGACCGACCCGAAGAAGGACACCACGCCGCTCGCCTGGGGGCCGACGCGCGGAGAGCTGGCGACCGCCCGCGAGCTGGTGGCGGGCTGGGACGAGAAGCAGCTCGCCGGACAGGTGATCGTCGGCCGCTACCACGGCACCGATCCGGCCAAGGCGGCCAAGATGGTGCGCAAGCTCCACCTCGCCGGGGTCAGCGTGACCGGCGAGAACGTCGTCGACGAGGCCCAGGTGCGTGAGACGACCGCCGCGGTCTCCCGAGCCGTGGCGGCTGATGGCCGCTCGTTCCCCGCGGTGATCGGCGTCGACCAGGAGGGTGGCGTCGTGTCCCACCTGCGCGGCGTGGCCACCGAGTTCCCGGAGTTCGCGCGCACAGGTGACGCCATCGAGGCGAAGCCGCGCAAGGGCGTCACGGCGACGACCGAGGCGGCGCGGACGACGGCGCTCGAGCTGCGCGACCTGGGCTTCACCTGGGCGTTCGCGCCGGTTGCCGACGTGACCGTCGGTGCGGCCGATCCGACGATCGGCTCGCGTTCCCCGAGCGAGGACCCGAGGATCGCCGCGACGGCGGTCTCCGCGGCCGTGCAGGGCTACAACGCCGCCGGTCTCGTCTCGACCACCAAGCACTTCCCGGGCCACGGCGCCGTCACCGGTGACACCCACCTCGGCCTCCAAGAGCTCGACTTCGGGAAGAAGAAGCTCGAGCGCCGCGACCTGGTGCCGTTCGACGCCGCGGTGGACGCCGGGGCGCCGGCCGTCATGATCAGCCACGTCGACGTCAAGGCCGTGGCTCCCGGGAAGCCCGCCAGCATGGCGGCCCCCATCTACGACCTGCTCCGTGACGACCTCGGCTTCGACGGCGTCGCCGTCACCGACTCGTTGGGCATGGGCGCGGTCACGACCACCACCAAGAAGCCCTCGGTGGCCGCCCTCGAGGCCGGCGCCGACCTTCTGCTGATGCCGGCCAACTCCAAGGCCGCGCACCGCAGCGTCGTCAAGGCCCTGCGCTCCGGTCGCCTGGACCGCGCTCTTGTCGAGGACGCCGCCGCGAAGGTCGTTGCCATGCAGATGTGGCAGCAGCGCACCGCCGGTGAGGTGCCGGTTCCCGGTGACGTACGCGAGCAGGCCGAGCAGGCCTCCGCGGCGCTCTCCGAGGCCGCCTCCGAGGGCTGACCCCCTCGCCGCCCTTGTTCGTGGCACCATCGGGGCATGAGCGTGGTGCTGCACGTCGACCTGGACCAGTTCATCGCGGCGGTGGAGGTGCTACGCCGGCCCGAGCTGGCAGGGAAGCCGGTGATCGTCGGTGGGCGCGGGGACCCGACCGAGCGGGCGGTGGTCTCGACGGCCTCCTACGAGGCGCGGGCGCACGGGGTGGGTTCGGGGATGCCGCTGCGGCTGGCGGTACGGAAGTGTCCCGACGCGGTGCTGCTGCCGGTCGACCACGTGGCCTACGACGAGGCCTCCGCGGGCGTCATGGACACGCTGCGATCGCTGGAGTGGGGCGGCGTACCGGTCCTGGTCGAGGTCCTCGGCTGGGACGAGGCGTTCCTCGGACCCGGCCCCGGCCACGGCGACCTCGGCGATCCGGCCGCCTTCGCCCAGGACGTACGCGACATCGTGCTCGAACGCACCCGGCTGCGCAGCGGCGTCGGTGTCGGTGACAACAAGCTGCAGGCGAAGCTCGCCACGGGGTTCGCCAAGCAGCGCGTCGACGGTGCCCTCGCGCGTGAGGCCGGGGCGGGCGGGCACGAGCCCGGTCCGGATGGTCAGCCGCGGGGGACCGGTGTCTACCGGATCACGGGGGAGTCGTGGGACGCCGAGATGGGTCACCGCCCGACCGACGCGCTGTGGGGGATCGGGGCGAAGACCGCGAAGCGGCTCGCCGGCCTCGGGATCGAGACGGTGGCCGACCTGGGCGCGGCCTCGGCGGAGGGCCTGGCCGCCGCGATCGGCCCGACGACCGGTCCCTGGCTGCGCCGCCTGGGTCGTGGCGCCGACTCCAGCCCCGTGGACCCCTCGCCGTGGGTAGCGCGCGGTCACGGCCACGAGGAGACCTTCCAGCAGGACCTCGTCGAGTGGCCCGACATCGTCGCCGCGACCCGCCGCCTGTGCGGTGAGTGCCTCGAGGACGTGCTGAAGGAGGGTCGGCCGGTCACCCGGGTCGAGATCAAGGTCCGCCTCAAGCCGTTCTTCACCGTCACCCGCGGCCACAAGCTCCCCGAGCCCACCCTCGACGCTGATCGCCTCGCCGACGAGGCCGAGGCACTCCTGGAGCGGGTCGAGAAGGACCGCCCGATCCGCCTCATCGGCGTACGCCTGGAGATGGCCCCGCCGCCCGAAGGCTACTGACCGCCGAGGCGTCAGCCCCGTCGGCCGAATTGGCACGCTGGTGACGCCTCGTCCGACCAGGCTGACGTCTCGGCACAGAAAGACTCGGCACCCCTCTTGAGGAGGAGCGCCGAGTCGGTGGGTAAGGATCAGGCAGCGAGGTCGGGGTCGGCGAAGCGGCGCAGCTTCTGCAGGGCCTCGCGCTCGAGCTGGCGTACGCGCTCGGCGGAGATGCCGTGCTTGACGCCGATGTCGGCGAGCTTGTGCTGACGGCCGTCGGTGAGGCCGTAGCGGGAGCGGACGATGTCGGCGGAACGCTCGTCGAGCTGGCCGACCAGCGAGTTGAGCCGCTCGCGCGACTCGACGTCGATGACGTCCATGTCGGGCGACGGTGACGACTCCTGAGCCATCAGGTCACCCAGCGAGGTGTCGCCGTCCTCGTCGATCGGCGTGTCCAGCGAGACGTGGTCGCGGCCCCAGGAGAGCAGGTCGAGGACGCGGTCGATGTCCATGCCGAGCTCGTTGGCGATCTCCTCCGGCTCCGGGTCGCGGCCGAGCTGACGCTCCAGGGTGCGGCGGGCACCGCCGACCTGGTTGAGCTCCTCGACGACGTGGACCGGGAGCCGGACCACACGCGCCTGCTGGGCGATGCCCCGGGTGATCGCCTGGCGCACCCACCACGTCGCGTACGTCGAGAACTTGTAGCCCTTGGTGTAGTCGAACTTCTCAACGGCCCGGATCAGGCCGGTGTTTCCTTCCTGGATCAGGTCGAGCATCGGCATCTGCGCGCGGCCGTACTTCCGCGCGATGGACACCACCAGTCGCAGGTTGGCGTTGATGAACTGACGGGTGGCGCGGTGGCCTTCCTCGGCCAGCCACTCCAGCTCGGCTCGGGTGGCTCCACCGGGTGCCTTCTTGCGGCCGACGCGGCCCTCGGCCAGCAGGTGCTCGGCCATCAGGCCGGCCTCGATCGCCTTGGACAGCTCAACCTCTTTGGCAGCATCCAGGAGCTCGTTGCGGGCGATCTCATCGAGATACAGCCCGACGCTGTCACGGCCCTCGATCTCTCGGGTGGCAGTGGCGGTGCGTGTCGCCATGGGAACCTCCTCACGGTGAGGTTTGTGGCCTCACGGTGGTTTCAACGCTTCGCCCCTCCCAGGTGTTCCCTGGTAGAGCGCCTTGTCATCGAATCCGTCTTCGATCTCTTGTCCGGTTCGACGTACGCCGCGGGCGATAAGTTGCATCATGAGGTGAATCTCAGGGGTTTCTCATGGAGTACCCCGAGATTCCCGCAGATATGCCCTACGAAGAGGTCACCTGGTCGATCATCCAGGCAAGGCTGAACGCCCGGTCCTCCCACGCCTTGTAGCGCCCCGAGACTCCTCCGTGTCCGGCCGCCATCTCCGTCTTCAGGAGTACGTCACCAGGATTCTCTGCCGTCGCGCGCAGCTTGGCGACCCATTTGGCGGGCTCGACGTAGAGCACCCGGGTGTCGTTGATGCTGGTCTCGGCCAGGATCGGCGGATAGTGCTGGGCGGTGACGTTCGTGTAGGGGTCGTAGGAGGACATGTAGTCGTAGGTCTCCTTGTCGGCCTCCGGGTTGCCCCACTCGTCGTACTCGGTGACCGTCAGCGGCAAGGAGGCGTCGAGCATGGTGGTCAGCGCGTCCACGAACGGCACCGCGGCGACGACCGCGCCGACGGCGTCGGGCGCCTGGTTGGCGACCGCGCCCATCAGCAGCCCGCCGGCGCTGCCGCCCTCGGCGATGATCGTCTGCGGCGTCGACCAGCCCGACTCGGCGAGGTGACGCGCGCAGGCGATGTAATCGGAGAAGGTGTTCTGCTTCTTCAGCATCTTCCCGTCGTCGTACCAGCCCCTGCCCATCTCGCCGCCGCCGCGGATGTGGGCGATCGCGAACCCGATCCCACGGTCCAGCAGGCTCAGCCGGGCGATGGAGAAGTAGGGGTCCATACTGGCCTCGTAGGAGCCGTAGGCGTAGAGCAGCACCGGGATCGGCCCCGACTCGTGGAGCCCCTTCTTCGCCACGATCGAGATCGGCACCCGTACGCCGTCCTCGGCCGTCGCCCACAGCCGGTGCTCCTCGTAGTCGTCGCGGTCGTAGTCACCGAGGACCGGGGCCTGCTTGAGCAGGGTCAGCTCGCGGCTGCGTACGTCGTAGTCGTAGACGGAGGCCGGGGTGCGCATCGTCGTGTAGCCGAGCCGCACGACCGGGCTCTCGAAGGTGGGGTTGGAGCCGGATCCGATGGTGTAGAGCTCGTCGTCGAACTTCACCAGGTAGTCGTCGGCCACGCCGTTCTCGCCGAGCTCCAGGATGCGGAGCTGGGTCAGGCCGTCGCTGCGCTGGTGCACGACCAGGTGGCCGGCGAACGCGTCGACGTCCTCCAGGCGTACGCCCTGGGTGTGGGGGACGAGCGGCTGCCACTCGGTCCGCGGGGTCGGAGCGATCGGCGCGGTGGCGATCTCGAAGTCGGGGCCCGAGGCGTTGTGGGTGACCAGGAAGACGTCCTCGCCGGCGATGGTGGCGTGCTCCACGGAGTATTCGACGCCCTCCTCACGGGCGGCGAAGACCTGCCAGCCGGCGTCGGGGTCGTCGAGGTCGAGGAAGCGGTACTCGGCGGTGATCTTCGCGGCGGTGCCGATGAACATGAACCGGTCGGACTTGGTCCGTCCCACGCCGACCCAGAACCGGTCGTCGGTCTCGTGGAAGACCAGCTCGTCCTCGTCCTGGCTGGTGCCGAGGCGGTGGCACCAGATCTTGTCGGCGCGCCAGGACTCGTCGGCGGTCGTGTAGAAGAGCGCCGAGGAGTCGCGGTCCCAGGTGGCGCCACCGTGGACGTTGGTGAGCTCGTCGTCGAGCAGCTCGCCGGTGGTGAGGTCCTTGACGCGTACGGTGTAGCGCTCGTCGCCGGCGACGTCGGTCGCATAGGCGAGGAGGGTGGTCGAGGGGCTGACGGAGGAGCCGCCGAGGCTGAAGAAGTCGTGGCCCTCGGCGAGCGCGTCGAGGTCGAGGAGCACCTCTTCGCCGGTCACCTCGTCGGGGTTCGGCGGGGTCCAGTCGTCGGGGTCGGTGGCCTTCACCCGGCAGCTGGCGCCGTATTGCTTCCCCTCGAAGCTGCGGCCGTAGTACCAGTAGCCGCGCGACCGCGTCGGCACGCTCAGATCGGTCTCGAGCGTGCGCGCCTTGATCTCCTCGAAGATCTGGGTGCGCAGGTCGGCGAGGTGGTCGGTCTGCTCCTTGGTGTAGGCGTTCTCGGCCTCGATGTAGGCGATGACCTCGGGGTTCTCCTTCTCCCGGAGCCACTCGTAGTCATCAGCCCGGGTCAGGCCGTGGAACTGCTTGGACGAGGGCTTCTTGGGGGCGATCGGCCAGGGCGTCGAGGAGAGGGCGGCAGACATGAACGAGACCCTATCCCCGCGACCCTCGAAGCCCCGAGCGCAGGACCGGCGCGCCGGGCGCATCGCGAGGCGCTATCGCACACCCCGGTCGCTCCGCGCGATACCGCACCCCATCGCCGCGAAGGCGAGTCCCGAGCCGGGGGAGGGACTCAGGACTCGGTGAGCGGCCGCAGGTCGGGGTCGTCGGCGGCGTAGGACCGCACCGGCCCGGCAGGAGTCTCGGCGGTCTCGAAGCGCACGGTCACGACGCCGCGTCCCGAGCCCCAGACCCAGCCCCGGCCCATCTCGGCGTGGACGACGTCCATCCCGGCCGCCCAGGTGGGCCGGCGCACCGGCTCGGGCAGGGGGAGGTCGGGCTCGGCGTCCTCGTCGGTGTCGTCGCCGAAGAGGTCTTCCTGGATCCAGTCGGCGAGCCCGGAGACGCCGACCCCGAGCAGGCGTACGCCCCCGGCCGTCTCGCCCGCGGTGAAGAGCTCACCGAGCAGGGCCCTGGCGAGGCGGGCGATGGCGCCGGCCTGGTCCGTGGGGGCCGGCAGGGTCGTGGAGCGGTTGATCGTGGTGAAGTCATAGAGCCGCACCTTGATCGTGATCGTGCGGCCCGAGAGACCGTTCTTCTTGAGCCTCGCCGCGACTTCGCCCGACTGCCGGGTGAGGATCTGCTCCATGAGCGGCCGGTCGGTCAGGTCGGTGTCGTAGGTGCCCTCCACACTGACCGACTTGGTCTCGCGCTCGGGCTCGATGCGGCGGTCGTCCTGGGCTCTGGCCAGCTGGTAGAGGTTGGTGCCGTGGGACCTGCCCACCAGGCGTACGAGCTCCTCGACGCTGACCTGCTCCAGATCGGCCACCGTGTGGATGCCCGCGCGGCGCAGGCGCTCGGCGGTGGCAGGGCCGACGCCGGGGATCACCTTGACGTTCATCGGGCGGAGCAGGTCGAGCTCGGTGCCGGGCGCCACCACGACGAGGCCGTCGGGCTTGTCGAGGTCGCTGGCGATCTTCGCGATGAACTTCGAGCTGGCCAGACCGACGCTGGCGCTCAGGCCACCGGTGACCTCGGCGACCTCCTCGCGGATCCTGGAGGCGGTCTCGGTGACGGTCTCGACCTCGAGGTCGGAGAGGTCGGCGGCGGCGAGGTCGACGAAGGCCTCGTCGAGCGAGAGCGGCTCGACGAGCGGGGACAGATCGCGCAGGATCCCGAAGACCTGCTCGCTGACCTTCTTATAGGCATGGAAGCGGGGGTAGAGGAAGGCGGCATGGCCGCACAGCGCACGGGCCTCGCGGGTCGACATCGCCGATCGGACGCCGAATGTCCTGGCCTCGTAGGAGGCGGTGCTGACCACGCCGCGTCCGCCGATGCCGCCCACGACCACCGGCTTGCCGCGCAGGGACGGCTTGTCGCGCTGCTCGACCGAGGCGAAGAACGCGTCGAGGTCGAGATGCATCACCGACGCGTGCGCTCTCATGGTGGCAACCTATCTGGCGGCGGGGACAGTCTGTTTCGGGCCGTTGACCATCCACAGGAATGATTGGGGAGGCGGTTGTTCACAGGCACGGTTATTGGCGCCGAAACTGTCGGTGGGTCGCGGCGATCGTGGTCGCATGACCACGAAACTCTCCATCGCCCGTCCCGAGGACGTCCTGGCGGCAGTTCCCGTCCTGCTCGGCTTCCAGCCCGAGAAGTCGCTCGTCATGCTGACCTTCGGCGGTGAGCATCAGGTCCACGGCAGGATCGACCTACCTCCGCCGGACGAGGTCGAGACCTGCCTGGACAGCCTGCTGCTGCCCGCCGTCCGCCACCAGGTGCGCGGCGTCCTGCTCGTCCTCTACGACAGTGGCCCGCGCTTCGGGGTGAAGCTCGCCCGCCGTCTCGCCGAAAGGCTCGCCGAGTGCGAGATCGACCTGATCGGGTGCCTGCGGGTGCAGGACGGCCGCTGGTTCGACCCGCTCGGGTTCCACGGCGTTCCCGACGACGGCGTGCCGTTCGACGTCGGTGCGCATCCGTTCCGCGCCCAGGCGGTCTACGACGGCCATCTGGTGCGCCGCTCGCGCACCGAGCTGGCCGCCTCGATCGCGGCAGTCCCCACGGCCGTCGCCGAGACCGAGGCGGCGCTGGGGCAGGCGGCGTCGATGAAGATCTACGAGGTCGGCCGGCTGGTCGACGACGCGGTCGCCGGGACGATGCTGTCGGCCGGTCAGATCGCCTCGCTGCTGCTCGCGCTGCGCGACCCGCAGCGGCGCGACGCCGCCTGGGGTGGGATGACCCGGGAGGAGGCCAGGGCTCACGTGCGTCTGTGGACCGATGTCGTACGCCGCAGCCCCGACGACCACGTCGCCCACCCGGCCGCGGTGCTGGCCTTCGCCGCCTGGTTGGGCGGCGACGGCGCGCTCGCCTGGTGTGCTCTCGACAGGTGCTTCCGGAGCGAGCCTCACCACGGTCTCGGGGTGCTGGTCGCGCAGATGCTCGATGGTGCCGTTCCTCCGACGGCCTGGGAGGAGGCGCTCCGGTCGGACCGTCCGGCCTAGCTGCACCTAGTCGTTGCGGTAGCGCAGCCGCTTCCACCGGCGACTCAGCCCCGAGCGCGGGTCGAGCCACGCGTTGCGGGTCACCACGACGTACGTCAGGGGTGCTCCGATCTCCCGGAATGCCTGCCGGGCGGCGGCGAGCCAGCGGAGGTCGACGTCCTCGATCTCCAGGTCACCGGCGCCGATCTCCTCGGGCTTCGCTGCGGTCGAACGAGTCAGCCACACGATCGGGTCGGGCACACCGACCCGGCGGCGCATGCTGTGGATGATGTCGGTGCGCAGCCACGGGTCGGTGGGCTCGTCCTCGCGATGCGCGTGGGCGACCTCTTTGCCGCCGGGGATGCCGAGATGGACGAGCGCCAGGAACGAGCGCCGGTGCTCGGTCGCGGTGTGGTCGAGCACAGCACGTCTCAGCCGCTTCTCGAGCACTGGCGAGAGCGGCTCGTGCAGCCCTTCGACGGATGTCTCGGACAGGGCGGGCATGGAGGCCATGGCCCTAGCGTGCAACGGATACCTGATTCACGCGAACCGCTTTCCACAGGCTCGGCGCGTACGTGATCTCCCGAACCCTCGGCGAAGATCCGTCGTAGGCGCTCACGTCCGCGAGGCAGATCCGGCGAACATGTCGCGATGCCCGCGGGCGGTGTCCATGTACTCCCGGACTCGGTGGATGAGCCCGTCTCGCAGCTCGAAGACGAAGCAGTAGTCGTTGGTGTAGGAGTTCCCGTTCGCCAGGATCGCGCTCATCGTCTCCTCCACGATCACCCGGTCGCCATCGGCGTAGATGCCTCGGAAGTCCACGACGACGTCGCGCACGAACAACCGACCGAAGTCATGGGCGAGAAAGCGGGTGATCGCATCTCGGCCGACGATGTGGCTCGACGCGCCGAGAGCGACCGCCGTAGCGTTCCCCGCGGGGGCGAGCCACTCCGCGTCGGCGGTGAAGAAGGATGCGATCTCAGCGGCGTCATGACTCGCGAATGCGCGCCAGGCCGCTTTGATTCTGTCCCGATTGTCTGTCATCGCGCGAGCGTAGCGCTGGGCTGCCGACGTGGCTGGCGGAGAACGGACATGGTCATCCGCTGCCCAGGTCTCCGGGATGCTGCGACGACCGCGCGCCACGTCACGAGATGAGGCAGGATGTTCCTTATGCCTTCTCTCCACATCACCGGCGACGAGGCCGCCGACAAGCTGCTCTCCGAGGATCCGTTCGCGCTGCTGCTGGGTATGGCCCTGGATCAGCAGTATCGGATGGAGGATGCGTTCAAGGGAGGTCACAAGCTGGTGACCCGCCTCGGCCATCTGGATCCCGCCAAGATCGCCGAGATGGACCCCGAGGAGTTCAAGACGATCGCGTCGACGCCGCCGGCGATCCACCGGTTCCCCGGATCGATGTCGGCGAAGGTGCAGGGCATCGCGACGATCGTCACCAACGAGTACGGCGGCGACGTCACCCGGCTGTGGACCGAGGCCGCCAGCGGCAAGGACCTGCTCAAGCGGATCCAGGCGCTCCCCGGCTTCGGGAAGCAGAAGGCGCAGATCTTCGTCTCGCTGCTGGCCAAGCAGCTGGGAGTGCGGCCCGATGGCTGGCAGGAGGCCGTCGGTGACTACGCACTCGACGGTTACCGTTCTGTGGCTGACGTCGTCGACGTTGCGTCGTTGCAGAAGGTACGTGACTACAAACAGCAGAAGAAAGCCGCAGCCAAAGCAGCCGGATGAGTTGCTGGGGGACATGATGCCCCGGATGGGGATTGTTCACCACCATCGTGGCAGAATGAATCTGCGGCTCTTGACGACCCCGGGCCCTGCCGCGCCCAAACTCAGTTTTGATAAGTCTCGACCAAGTTCGACGGAGAGGTGTTCGTGTCCTCGAACGCGCGCAAGATACCCGCTGAGGTACTCGCCCACCCTGCCGTGAAGGCACTGATCGACCAGGCCAAGCCAACCGGACGGGTCAGTCCCGACCAGGTCCGCCAGGCCAGCGAGGATGCCGCGGTCGAGCCCAGGCACCTCAAGGCACTGCTCGGTCACCTGAGCACGCTCGGCATCTCGGTGGACCTCGGCACCGCCGTCACCGGCCGTGCCGCGGCGGCGACGACCTCGACCCGCAAGACGACCACGGCCAAGGCGCCGGCGAAGAAGGCCGCCGCCAAGAAGGCGGCGGCTGAGCCCGCCAAGCAGGCCACCGAGGTCGCGGCGAAGAAGGCCGACGAGCCCGGGCCGAAGAAGACGACCGAGATCGACGAGGACGGCGAAGAGATCGTCCTCGAGGACGTCGAGGTCGATGTCGACGACATCGAGGACGACGACTCGGACAACGACACCGACGAGGCGACCCCGGTCGTCCAGCTCGGTCCCGACGGCAAGAAGGTCCTGCCCGACATCCCCGACGAGCAGTTCGAGAAGGATGTCGCCGCCGATCCCACGATCAAGGAGGACGAGAAGGAAGCCTCGAAGCAGAGCTTCGTCGTCTCCACCTCCGACGACACCGACGAGCCCGAGCAGACCGTCATGGTCGCCGGCGCGACCGCCGACCCGGTCAAGGACTACCTCAAGCAGATCGGCAAGGTCCCGCTGCTCAACGCCGAGATGGAGGTCGAGCTCGCCAAGCGGATCGAGGCCGGTCTCTTCGCGGAGGAGAAGCTCGGGAAGGGCGGCAAGATCACCCCGAAGATCCTCGACGAGCTCGAGTGGATCGCCGAGGACGGCAAGCGCGCCAAGAACCACCTCCTCGAGGCCAACCTTCGACTCGTGGTCTCGCTGGCCAAGCGCTACACCGGCCGCGGCATGCTCTTCCTGGACCTGATCCAGGAGGGCAACCTGGGTCTGATCCGTGCGGTCGAGAAGTTCGACTACACCAAGGGCTACAAGTTCTCGACGTACGCCACCTGGTGGATCCGTCAGGCGATCACCCGCGCCATGGCCGACCAGGCCCGCACCATCCGCATCCCGGTGCACATGGTCGAGGTCATCAACAAGCTCGCGCGCGTCCAGCGCCAGATGCTCCAGGACCTGGGCCGCGAGCCCACCCCGGAGGAGCTGGCCAAGGAGCTCGACATGACCCCCGAGAAGGTCATCGAGGTCCAGAAGTACGGCCGCGAGCCGATCTCGCTCCACACCCCGCTGGGTGAGGACGGCGACTCCGAGTTCGGCGACCTGATCGAGGACTCCGAGGCGATCGTCCCGGCCGACGCGGTCTCCTTCACGCTCCTCCAGGAGCAGCTGCATGCGGTGCTCGACACGCTCTCGGAGCGTGAGGCCGGCGTCGTGAGCATGCGTTTCGGCCTGACCGACGGTCAGCCGAAGACTTTAGACGAGATCGGCAAGGTCTACGGGGTCACCCGCGAGCGAATCCGCCAGATCGAGTCCAAGACGATGTCGAAGCTGCGACACCCGTCCCGATCGCAGGTTCTGCGTGACTATCTCGACTGAATCTGGCTAAGATCTGCGCGAACGCCTTCCCGGACTTCTGGGAGGGCGTTCGCCATTTCCGCAGACTCGCCCGCCACGACTGCGGATTGGGCTAGGTTGCACGGGTCGGTTTTTCCGCGTCCCGGGAGGTTTCTCGTGCCTATGCGTCTCTCACGTCCATACCGGCCGGCTCTGGCCGCGGCCGGAGCACTGCTCGGCGGTCTGCTCGTCGCCGTGCCGATCACAGCGGTTGCCTCGGCGTCGGAGCCCGACTGGAACGCCTGCCTGGAGGGCACCGCCGACCGGCAAGCCGTCTTCGATCGGGCGGCCGAGACCAGCGGGGTGCCGGCCGAGGTGCTGCTCGCGGTCTCCTACATGGAGTCGCGCTGGGATGCCCACGGGGAGGCGCCGAGCACGTCTGGCGGCTACGGCCCGATGCACCTGACCGACCTGCCGGCCCTGGCGAAGGACACCGAGGCCCACCCCGACCCGCTCGGAAAGGGCGACGGCTCCAACCTGCCCGCAGCCGCCACTCGCCAGCGCGAGGAGGCGGTCAGGCTGGGGGAGGTCGAGACGCTGCGTACGGCCAACGACATCACCGGGATCCCGGTCGCCGACCTGCACGAGGACGCGGTCGCCAACATCTGTGGTGGCGCCGCCGTGCTGGCCGACTACCAGGAGGCTGCCGGCGGGGCCGAGAGCCTGGCGGACTGGAGTGCGGCAGTCGGTCGCTACAGCGGGGCCGCCGACGAGGCGACGGCGCTCAAGTTCGCGCGGCAGGTGTTCGCGACGCTGAGCGCGGGGGAGTCGCGTACGACCAACGACGGCCACCGGGTCACCTTGGCCGCGAAGCCGGTCACCGCCAGCGAGGAGGCGATCGGACGGCTCGACCTCGCCGAAGCCGATGCCGATGCGGCGGAGACGGTCGAGTGCCCGGCGGTGCTCGGCTGCGAGTCGCTGCCGGCGCCCTACGAGCAGACCGGCGACACGGTGGGCGACTACGGCAACCACGACCTCGGCAGCCGGCCCGAGGAGGGCTCGGTCGACTACATCGTCATCCACGACACCGAGACCTCCTACGACGGCACCGTGAGGCTGGTCCAGGACCCGACCTACCTGGGCTGGCACTACACGCTGCGCTCGGTCGACGGCCACGTCGCTCACCACATCCCCGGCAAGGACGTCGGCTGGCACGCCGGCAACTGGTACGTCAACAGCCACTCGATCGGGCTGGAGCACGAGGGCTACGCCGCGAACGGAGCCTGGTACACCGAGGCGATGTACCAGACCTCGGCCACCCTGGTCGGCTACCTGGCCCAGAGCTACGGGGTCCCGCTGGACCGGGCCCACATCATCGGCCACGACCAGGTCCAGGGCGTCGCGCCGGCCAATGTCGCCGGGATGCACTGGGACCCGGGCCCCTACTGGGACTGGAGCCACTACTTCGACCTGCTGCGGTCGCCGATCAAGCCCGACAGGAAGTCGCGCAGCGAGATCTGGACGGTCAACCCCGACTTCGACACCAACACCGGCAACGTGATGACCGGCTGCACGGAGGCAGGCGTCCCGTGCCCGAGCGACCGGGGCACCAACTTCGTCAACGTCTACGCCGAGCCCTCCACCGACGCTCCGCTGCTGCCGGACACCGTCGTCGGCGGCTCCGCCAAGGTCTCCAACTGGGGTCCGCGCCTGGCGGCCGGGCAGAAGGTCGTCGTCAACGACCGGACCCGGCCGACGTGGTGGGGCGTCTGGTTCGGTGGCAAGCAGGGCTGGATCCAGAATCCCCGCGACGTACTCCTGCCCTCCGACGGCAAGGTCGTCACCCCGAAGGCGGGCACCACCGCCAAGATCTACGGGACGGCCTATCCCACGCAGGCGAGCGACTACCCCGCAGGGGTGACGCCGCGGACGATCGCCCCGCTGCAGTACACCATCCCCGCCGGCCAGAAGTACGTCCTGGCCGACGCCAGGATCCCGACCGACTACTACAAGGCGAACAACTTCAACTGCGCCACGGTCGACGGCGTCCCGGACTGCATCGTGATCAGCGGCGACACGACCTACTACCAGATCTGGTTCAACCACCGGATCGCGTACGTCATGGCCGACGACGTGACAGTCACCAACGGCTGACCGACACCCAGCCGAGACCGCAGGAGATGCGGCCGAGAATGT
>NZ_JBHWLY010000058.1:0-16895 GCF_042730435.1 Nocardioides sp. NPDC059952
GTGGGCATCTGGATGCCCACTCGGCCGACCGGGGTGACGCCTCCGCGCTTCGCGCGGTCACTCCCTCGCTCGGCGCGCGCGGACGAGCAAGCTCGCCGCTCGACCTCGCTCCGGTCGTCTCGGCTCAGGTGTTCAGGGTGAGGCCGTCGCCATCGCGGTCGACGGTGACCTGGCCACCGTCGGTCACCTCGCCGCCGATGAGCTTCCGGGCGAGCGGGTCGCCGATGGCGGACTGGATGAGGCGACGCAGCGGCCGGGCGCCGTACGCCGGGTCGTAGCCGGTCTCGGCCAGCCACTCCCGAGCCTCCGGGGTGACGGAGATCGAGATGCGGCGGGCGGCCAGGCGCTTCTCGAGCAGACCGAGCTGGATGTCGACGATCTTGGTGAGGTCGGCCAGCGAGAGGGCATCGAACATGACGACCTCGTCGAGTCGGTTGAGGAACTCCGGCTTGAACGACGCCCGGACCACGGCCATGACCGACTCGTGCTTCTCGTGCTCGTCCATGATCGGGTCGACCAGGAAGGCCGAACCGAGGTTGGAGGTGAGGATGAGGAGCGTGTTGCGGAAGTCGACCGTGCGACCCTGACCGTCGGTCAGCCGCCCGTCGTCGAGCACCTGCAGCAGGATGTCGAAGACCTCGGGGTGAGCCTTCTCGACCTCGTCGAGCAGCACCACCGAGTAGGGGCGGCGCCGCACCGCCTCGGTCAGCTGACCACCCTCGTCGTAGCCGACGTAGCCCGGAGGAGCACCGACCAGCCGGGCGACCGAGTGCTTCTCGGAGTATTCGGACATGTCGATGCGTACGATCGCGCGCTCGTCGTCGAAGAGGAAGTCGGCGAGCGACTTGGCGAGCTCGGTCTTACCGGTGCCGGTCGGGCCCAGGAAGAGGAACGAGCCGGTGGGGCGGTTGGGGTCGGCGATCCCGGCACGCGAGCGGCGCACCGCATCGGCGACGGCGGTGACGGCGGACTTCTGCCCGATCAGCCGGCGACCGATCTCGGTCTCCATCTCGAGCAGCTTGGCCTGCTCGCCCTGGAGCATCTTGCCGGTCGGGATGCCGGTCCAGGCCTCGACGACCTCGGCGATCTGCTGGGCAGCGACCTCTTCACCGACCAGCCGGTCGGTGACCTCGTCCTCGACCTCGGCGGCCTCGGCGATCTGCCGCTCGAGCTCGGGGATGCGACCGTAGAGGATCTCCGAGGCCTCCCCCAGCGAACCCTCGCGCTGGAGCCGCTCGGCCTCGCTGCGCAGCGCGTCGAGCTGCTTGCGCAGGGCACCCTCGCCCTCGAGCGAAGCCTTCTCCTGCTCCCAGCGTGCCTCCAGCCCGCGCAGCTCCTCCTCCTTGTCGGCGAGCTCCTTGCGCAGCGCCGCGTGGCGCTCGAGCGAGGCGTCGTCGGACTCCTTGGAGAGCGCGAACTCCTCCATCTTCAGCCGGTCGACGGCGCGCCGGAGCTGGTCGATCTCCTCGGGAGACGACTCGATCTCCATCCGCAGCCGGGAGGCCGCCTCGTCGATGAGGTCGATCGCCTTGTCGGGCAGCTGCCGCCCGGTGATGTAGCGGTCGGACAGGGTCGCGGCGGTCACCAGGGCGGCATCGGTGATGCGGACACCGTGGTGGGCCTCGTACTTCTCCTGGATGCCGCGCAGGATCTGCACCGTGTCCTCGACCGAGGGCTCGCCGACGAAGACCTGTTGGAAGCGGCGCTCCAGGGCCGGGTCCTTCTCGATGCGCTCGCGGTATTCGTCGAGCGTGGTCGCACCGATCATGTGCAGCTCACCGCGCGCGAGCATCGGCTTGAGCATGTTGCTGGCGTCCATCGCCGAGTCGCCGCCGGCGCCCGCGCCGACGACGGTGTGGAGCTCGTCGATGAAGGTGATGACCTGGCCCTCGGCGGCCTTGATCTCCTCCAGGACGGCCTTGAGCCGCTCCTCGAACTGGCCGCGGTACTGCGCCCCGGCGACCATCGCCGCCAGATCGAGCGACAGGAGGCGGCGACCCTTCAGCGAGTCGGGTACGTCACCGGCGATGATCCGCTGGGCGAGCCCTTCGACGACGGCCGTCTTGCCGACGCCGGGCTCGCCGATGAGCACCGGGTTGTTCTTGGTGCGCCGCGAGAGCACCTGGATGACGCGGCGGATCTCGGAGTCACGGCCGATGACCGGGTCGAGCTTGCCGCGCTCGGCGGCCTCGGTGAGGTCCTGGGAGTACTTCTCGAGCGCCTCGTAGGAGTCCTCGGCATCCTGCGAGGTCACCCGGCGGTTGCCGCGGACCGCCTTCAGCGTCTCGCGCAGCCCCTTCTCGGTGAGCCCGGCGCCCTTGAGCACCTTCTGCGCCGACGACTCGACCGTGGCCAGCGAGATCAGCAGATGCTCGGTGGCGGCGTAGTCGTCCTTCAGGGACGTGGCCAGCGTGATCGCGCCGGCCAGGACACGGGTCAGCCCACCGGAGGCAGCAGGCTGCTGCACCGTGGACCCGCTGGCACGCGGGAGCCCGGCGAGATCGGCGGCCGCCGCTCGCGACAGCTCCTCGGCGTCCACACCGGACTTGGTGACCATCGACGTCGCGGTGCCCTCGTCCTGCTGCAGCAGCGCGGCGAGCAGGTGGATCGGCTCGGTCGTGGTGTTGCCCGCCGTCGTGGCGGACAGCTGCGCGGCCTCGATCGCCTCGCGAGCCTTGGTGGTGAACTTGTCTGCCGAAAACTGGCTCATCTGTGTCTGCACCCCTCCTGTGGACGCGCTCAAGTGTGTCGCGAGTGCTTCTCACCCGCATCTATCTCAACACAACCAAAGTTGAGTCTGTTCCACTCAAGTTTGACATTTCTATATTGTGCGGCGGCGGTCCAAGCGATCGGGCACACTCCTCCCGTGGACTCCCGAGGCGCCGTGCGCGACCAGCTCGCCGCGCGGCAGCGCGAGGTCCTCGACGACCTGCTGGCGGGACGTACGCCACCAGGGTTCGAGGCCGCCGGGACGACCGCGACGACCCGGGTGCTGCACCACAAGCGCTCCTCGGCCGCGCACCACGCCGCCCCCGAGCTCGACCTGCTCCCGGACTGGCGCGCCCGCTTCCACGCCTGGGCCGCGCAGCATCCCCAGCAGGGCTGCGCCCACGATGACGTACGCGACTTCCTGACCACCATCGGCGCCGACTGGCTCCGTCTGCACGAGGTCCATGAGGGCCGACGGCGCATCGCTCTCACCACGATCGCCGGGCGCCGGGTGCTCACCGTCGGTCTCGGCCCACAGATCTGGCACCTCACCCGCCGCACCTGGAAACGGAGCTCCTGATGAACCTCACGGACACATTCGGCATCCTCGTCTTCGTCGCCCTGGGCATCTTGATCGTGACCCAGGTCGCGATCAGCATCGCCCGTGGTAAGCGACGCCGAGGCCCCAGGAGGCGCAGCGGCAGCAGCTGCAGCTCGAGCTCATGTGGTTCCGGCTCCGCTTACGACTCCGACAACGGTCACCACCATTCCTGCAACAGCTCCTCCTGCGGCTCGAGCTGCGGCGGCGGAGGCGGCGACTGACAGTCCTGATGCCGAGTCGGCTCGTCATGACGAGCCGACTCGGCGTCAGAAGAGGTCGAGGGCGGTGACCTTCCACTGGCCGTCGACCTTGGCGGCCTCGACGGCGATCTGGGCGGCGGAGATGGACGACTCCTTGTCGGTCGAGCGCTGCGAGGCCTGATCGAGGAAGACCAGGAGCGAAGCGGAGTCGGCGTCGAGGGACTTGACCGCGGCGACCTGGACCTGGGCGCTGAGCACGAGCTTCTGACCGGGGGCCTTCTTCTGGAGCTGCTTGAAGAGGAGGTCGTACTCCTTGCGGGCGTCGCCGGCGAGGAACTCGTCGGCCGCGGCAGCGGTCGGCGAGGGGTCGGCGAAGTCGTAGGAGAAGACCTGGAGCAGGCCGGTGGAGACGGCCGACTGCACCTCGGTGGTGGCCTCGGCGTCGACGACGGCGCGGTTGCCGACGTGGTCGGTGCCGCGCTCCCGGTCGGCCTGCCAGAACGCTCCCAGCCCGAGGATCAGGGCGAGCGCGGCGAGGAAGGGCGCCCAGCGGCGTACGAGAGAAGTGCTCATGACATGTTCACCGCTACCTGCTCGAGGCTCTCCAGGAGCCAGTCGTCGCCGACCTTGACCAGATCGGCCGCGAACCTGTTGCGCTTCACGGTCGGCTCGGCGTCCTCGCCGGAGGCCGAGCCGTCGCGGACCGTGATCTCGACCGCCGCGATCACGGTCGCGCTGTCGTCGTCGAGCTCGGTCACGGCGGCGTCCATCACCGATCCGGTCGAGATCTTCTCCTGCTCCGCGAGGACCTTGCGGTCCTCCTCCGAGACGCTGGTCAGCTGGTCGTGCAGGGTGCCGGTGGTGACGGCGGCCCACCCCTTCAACCCCTCGTCCACCGTGCGGTAGTCGAGCGAGTTGAGGGTCTCGATGTGGCTGGTCGCGACGATCAGCACCCGGTCGCGGCGGGCGGCCTCGTCCACCATCTCCTGGTCGTGTCCGGTCGCGCGCCACCAGGTCAAGGCCCCGGCAACCAGGACGGCCAGCGCCACCAGCGGCAGCACCCAGGCGAGCACCCGGTCGCGCCTCGACGGCGGCTCGGGTGCGTCCTTCTCGACCACCGACACCTCCGTCCGAGTCTCTGTTGGATTCTCCGTCGTCGCGCTCATCGCTCCCCCATCAGTCCGGCGAGCGTGGTGGGGACGCTAACCGTCCCCGGCTCGGCTGTCTCGGTCTTCGTGGTTTTC
Organism: Nocardioides sp. NPDC059952; assembly: GCF_042730435.1. Classification (NCBI taxonomy): domain Bacteria; kingdom Bacillati; phylum Actinomycetota; class Actinomycetes; order Propionibacteriales; family Nocardioidaceae; genus Nocardioides; species Nocardioides sp. NPDC059952. Next base: position 4,755 of record NZ_JBHWLY010000058.1, read on the forward strand.
GGATCGGGTACGGCGGCACACCCCGCCGCGGTGTTGAACGGCTTGCCCTTGCTCACATCGGTGCCGGCCCGCAGGTCGGTGCCCTCATACCCGGAGACGCAGGCGGGCGGGTTGAAGAACGACGGCATCAGGCTCAGCCGTGGCCCGTTGGAGGTGTTGATCGCCCAGCCGATGCTGACCGCCTCCGGCACGGTCACGAAGGTCGACTCGAGCGCGGCCGCGTTCGTCCCGAAGAGCGTCGCGGGCGTGACCAGGTTGCTCATCAGGATCCCGAGCGGCTGACCGACCTCCTTGACCAGCAGCGAGATCTCGGCGGCCGAGCCGGGCGCGGCCCCGATCAGGTCGCGCAGGTCCTTGTCGGAATCAGCAAGGGTCTCCGAGAAGAGAGCGAGGTCGTTGCTCCACGCCTTGATGCTGGACGCCGACTCCTCCTGTGTCACGAGCACCTGGTCGGAGTTGCGGATCAGGCTCGCCGAGACCAGGAAGTTGCGGTCGGCCTCCTGCTGGAACGACAGCGAGGTGTCGACCAGCTTCCGCAGGTCGGAGCCGGCCCCCTGGGACAGCAGGTAGGACTCGTCGATCGTCGTCACCAGCGCCTCCTCGGGCACCGAGGCGACGAAGTCGCGGCCGGTCTCGATGACCTGGGAGGCGTCGTACGGCAACGCCTCCTCCCCCGCGCTCAGTCGGTCGCCGTCGGAGAGCCGGGCGGAGCCCACCGCGCCACCGCGGAGGTCCAGATACTGCTCGCCGATCGCCGACCGGTTGGCGACCTTCACGGTGACGTCCTCGGGGATGGCGGGCGCGTCGCCCTCGATCTCCAGCACGGCACGTACGCCGTCGGAGCCTGCCTCCAGGGAGGTCACCTCCCCCACGGGCACCCCGCGGTAGGTCACCTCCGAGTTGACGAAGAGCCCGCCGCCCTCGGGCAGCGAGACGTCGACGCGGTAGGGCTCGTCGAACAGGTCCAGGCCGACGTAGCGGGCCCCGACATAGCTCGTGCCCACGAGCGCGAGGGCGACGAAGAGCCCGAGCTTGACGCGTACGCCTCCGGTCAGCCGTTGCATCAGTCGCTCCCTTCCACGGAGCCGGCGTCGCTCGCCGTGCCTTCCGGCGAGGTCTCGGAGGTCGCCGACCCCGATCCGGTCGGTGACTCCACCGGCGACTCGGAGGGGTCGGACGGAGAGGACGAGGGTGACGAGGACCCGGACTCCGACGGATCCGAGGAGGACGAGGAAGAGCCGGGATCGGAGGGCAGGATCGACTCCCCCGGGATCGACGGCGACGACGATCCCGGCACCGGCGAACTGGTCGACGGCAGGAGTCCGGGCGGTGTGCCCGGCGACCCGGACTGGGAGCTGACCGAGCCGCCGGACCCGCCTTCGACCGCCGGTTGCAGCCAATCGCAGCCCTTGGACTGGCAGCCGGCAGGAGTACGGAAGTTCGTGATCATGAACAGGTTCATGTAGTCGCCGCGGATCGCGTTGAGCACCTCGTCGGGGAACGGGTAGGTGAAGAGGATCTCGAGCGCGTAGGGCAGGTCGGAGCCGGCCTTGGCGAGCTGGTCGAGGATCGGGTCGAGCAGCTTCAGGTCGGCGACGATGTCGTCCTGGGCCTCGTCCAGCGTGCTGATGGTGACCTTGGAGAGCTTGTCGAGCGCCTCCAGCATCGCGACCAGCTGCGGACGCTGGTCGACGAGCACCTGCATCCCCGGGGAGAGCCCCTCCAGGGCACCTGCGATCTTGGCCTTGTCCTTCTCCAGCGTGACCGCGAGCTCGTTGAGCGACTCGATCGCGGAGGTGATCGAGGCCGAGCGCGAGTCGAGGACCGAGACGAACCGGTCCATCTCGGTCAGGAAGGCCTTGATCTCCTCCGGCCGGCCGTCGGAGATCTTCTGCATCTCACGGGAGATCTCCTGGAACTGCGCGATCCCGCCACTGTTGAGCACCATCGACAGAGCCCCGAGCACCTCCTCGACCTGCGCGGCCGCCTCGGTGTCGCCACGACCGACGACGGAGCCGTCGCCCAGGGGCTCGCCCGCGACCGGCGTGGCGGGACGGATCAGCGCGACGTACTTCTCTCCGAGCAGCGAGGTCTGCTGCAGTCGCGCTGTGGTGCCGGCGGGCAGCGAGACGTCGTCCCTGACCACCAACGACACCCGCGCGCTGCGGCCGTCCTCGGTCAGCCGGATCTTGGAGACCCGGCCGACCGCGACGTTGTCGACCTTGACGCTGGACTGAGGAACCAGATCGAGTACGTCGCCGAACTCGGCGCTCAGCGTGATCGGATCCTCCCCCACGTCGGCGCCGCCGGGCAGCGGGGCCTCGTAGACGCCGCCGCTGACGGCACCGAGGCCGCAGCCGGAGAGGGCCAGGGTTGCCGTGGCCAGCACGGCCACGAGCGGTCTCGACAGGCGCGACATCACTGCTCCTCTCCGACACCGGGAAGCAGGACCGGTGGCGCGTCCTCGGAGGTCCGGCCGGTGAGGCCGTCGCCGGACCAGACGCTCAGCTCGTTCAGGTTGGTGCGGCCGACGAGGCTGTTGGTCGCCGGGTCATAGGCGTTGACGTACTTCTGCAGCACCAGCGGGATCGTGGCGACCGCCTCCTCGAGCGACTCGTTCTGGTCGACGAGGACCTGGGTCGGGCCCTGCAGGTTCTCGACGCTCGTGCGCATCTCGCCGCGGTTGTCCTTGATGAAGGACTCCAGCAGCGCGAGCGCCTCGCCGAGGTTGCCGACCGCGGAGGCCAGGTCGTCGCGGTCCTCGGCGAGATACTCGGTGACCTGCGCGAACCGGCGGTTGGCGTCCTCGACCCCGTCGTCGTGCTCGAGCAGGGTCTTGTTGAAGGTGTCGAGGTTCTCGACGGTGGCGAAGAAGTCCTGGTCGATGTCGGCCAGGGTCGCCGACGCGTCGGCGCCTTCCCGGATCACCTGGTTGATGTCGGCACCCTGGCCGTCGAGGTTGGCCGCCATCACCTCGAGGAACCGGGAGAGCGCGCCGTTCTTGTTGGCTCCGTTGGGACCGAGCTGATCGCCCGCCTCGGTCAGCGAGGCGTAGAGGTCGTCGATCTCGACGGGCACCGCGGTCTCTTCGATGACGGTGCCGTCGCGGAGCTCGGGCCCGTCGACGTACGGCTCGGTGAGCTGGACGAAGCGGTCCGAGACCAGCGTCGGAGCGACGATCACGGCCGAGGTGTCGGCCGCGGCGGTCTGGCCGGGGTCGAGGGTCATCGAGACCTTCACGTGCTCGCCGGCGGGCGTCACCGAGGTGACCTCGCCGACCGGAACGCCGAGAACCTGCACGTCGGAGCCGGGATAGAGCCCCACGGAGGCCTCGAAGAGCGCGGAGAACGTCGTGCCCTTCCGCCCCTCCTCGATGCCGTACGCAGCACCCCACCCGACCGCGCCCACGGCGGCGACCACGAGGAACCCGGCGAGGATCCGTCTCATCTCTTCCCTCCCGGGTTGCAGTCGCGCTGGACGTCGTTGTCGAGCACCGGCGCGTTGTTCTCGTCGAAGAGGCCGCAGCCGTAGACGTCGATCCAGGGCCCGTTGCTCATCGAGGCGCCGATCACCCGGTAGTAGGCGCCGATCTGGGAGAGCGCCTTGTCGAGGTGGTCCTGGTTGCGCTGCAGGATCTCGGAGACCTGATCGAGCTTCTGCAACGCCGGCTGGAGGCGCTTCTGGTTGTCCTCGACCAGTCCGGTGACCTGCTTGGCGAGGTCGTCGGTGTAGGTGAGCATCTGGTGGATCGCCTGCCGTCGGGCGGCGAGCTCCTCGAGCAGCTTGTCGCCGTCCTCGATCAGGAGCCCGATCTCCTCGTTGCGCTCGGCGAGGGTGCCGGTGACCTCGGTCGTCGTCCTCATCAGCTCGGCCAGCTCCTGGTCCCGCGAGGAGATCGTGCGGGAGATCCGGGTGAGGCCGGAGACCATGCCGCGTACGTCCTCGGGGGTGTCCTCGAAGACCACCGAGAGGGCGTCCATCGACTCCTCGACCTGGGCCATGTCGATCTCCCCGACGGTGGTGGAAAGGTCGGAGAAGGCCGCGTTGACGTCGTAGGGGGTCGTGGTCCGCGAGACCGGGATCGGCTCGCGGAGACGACCCGAGCCGCCCGGGTCCAGGGCGAGGAACTTGCGCCCGAGCAGCGTCTTCACCTTGATCGACGCGGTGGTCTGCGAGCCGAGCGAGACGTCCTTGGCCCGGAACCTGATCAGCACCTTGTCGCCGTCGAGCTCGAGCTCGGAGACCTCGCCGACCTTCACCCCGGCGACCCGCGCCTCGTCACCGGGACGTATCCCGGCGGCCTCGGCGAAGTAGGCCTCGTAGGTGTCGCCACCGCCGATGACGGGGAGGTCCTCGGCATAGAAGGTGACGAAGAAGACGCCGGTCATGGCCAGGATCCCGACCACGGCGATGACGATCTTGTTGCGTTCGGCGAACGACTTCGGATAGCGGGCCATCATTGGCACCTTCCTGCCGGCGAGTCCACGCCGAGGTCGCCGTAGTAGCCCTCGGGTTTCGGGATCCGCCCGTCGATGGAGCAGATGTAGAAGTTGAGCCACCCTCCGTAGGTGGCCATCCGGCCGATCTGGTCGGTCTTCTGGGGCATGGTGGTCAGGAACTTCGTCAGCGCCTCGTCGTTCTCGGCGAGGTTCTCCGAGACGTCGCCGAGCGAGTCGATCGAGTCACGCAGCGGCTCTCGGCCCTCCTCCAGCAGTCCGGTGACGCTCTGGGAGAGCTCGCCCATCCCCTCGATGGTCGAGCCGAGCGTCTTCCTGTCGGCGGCCAGCCCGGAGACCAGCCGCTGCAGCGTCACCAGGGTCGTGTCGAGCATCCCGGTGCGCTGGCTGACCACCTCGAGGACCGAGTTGAGGTTGGTGATCAGGTCGCCGATCACCTGGTCGCGGTCGGCGAGGGTCGAGGTCAGCGAGGCCGTCGAGGAGAGCAGCGACTCCACCGTCGCACCCTCGCCCTGGAAGACCGCGATGATCTGGGCGCTGAGGTTGTTGACGTCCTCGGGGTTCAGGAACTTGAACAGCGGCTGGAAGCCGTTGAACAGCATCGTCAGGTCCAGCGCCGGCTGGGTCTCGTCGAGCGAGAACGTGTAGCCGGACCTGAGCGGGTCGCCGCCCGGGGCGCCCGGCTCGAGTGCGATATACCGCTGCCCGATCAGGTTGCGGAAGCGCAGCTCCGCCCGGGTCCCCTCGACCATCGGCGCGGACTCGGCCGCGGTGAAGACGACCTCGGCGGTGTCGTTGTGATGCAGCCCGATGGACTGGACGGTGCCGATCTTCACCCCCGCCATCCGCACGTCGTCGCCCTTGTTGAGGCTGGTCACGTCGGTGAAGAGCGCCGTGAACGTGCGCCCCGACGAGGTCGATCCGTTGGAGATCGTCGTCGCCAGCGCTGCCATCGCCAGGACCGTGACCAGCGCGAAGACCACCGACTTGGTGAGCGTCACCGCGACCGAGCCGCCGTTGCCGGTTCTCATCGCACGATCACCTCCGTGCCTCGCAGGGTCGGGCCGAGCAGCAGGCTCGACCAGGTCGGATACTCATCAGGTGCCATGCCTTCCGCTGGTGCCATCACCTCGGCGATCAGCTGGTTCTCGCCCTCGGAGTTCTGCTCGCCGAGGCCCGTGGTCGCCCCGAAGGTGCGCACCCGGTCCGTCGGCGGCGCCTCGATCTGCTCGGCGGTGCCGGCCGTCCCGGTGACGGCCGGCTGGCTGCCGGTCCGGCCGGTGACGTACGGGCATCGGGGGCCGCCGGTACGCAGCTTCGGGACGTAGCCCGAGGGGTAGGGCTGCCGGATGTCGGAGACGCTGACCAGCGCATGGATCCCGGGCTCGTCGGTGCCCTTGCCGAGGTTCTTGGCCATCACCGGCGCGTAGTCGCGCAGGGCGCTGAACAGGCACGGGAAGGAGGCGGCGTACGGGCTGACCGCGCGGAGCGCGTCGCGCGAGGTGTCGGAGAGCACCACGATCGTCTCGCGGTTGCGCTCGAGCCAGCGGTCGGTGTCGGCGGCCGTCGTGGTCACCGAGCGGAACGTGTCGGCGACCTGTCGCTGCTGGTCGACAAGGGTCTCGGCGGTCACCGTCATGGTGTCCAGCGCGTCCAGCAGGTCCGGCGCGGCCTCCTCGTAGTGGCCCGCGACCCGGCCGAGCGCGGCCAGGTCGTCGGCCATCTGCGGCACCAGCGGGTTGAGCTTCCGCAGGTAGTCCGCCCAGGCCGAGAAGACCTCGCCGATGTCGTCGCCGTTGTCACGCAGCATCGTGGCCAGCTCGCTCAGCGTCGCGTTGAGCTTGTGGGGCTGGATCGCCTTGAGCACCGGAAGCAGCTCGTCGAGGACCTGCTCCAGCTCGACCGCCTCGTCCGAGCGGTCCTGCTCGATGACGTCGCCGGCCGACAGCTCCGGCCCCGAGGCCGGTTGCAGCGCGACGTACCGCTCCCCGAAGAGGGTCTTGGGCAGCAGCCTCGCGGTGGTGTCGGCCGAGAGATCGGAGAGTACGTCCGGCTCCAGCGCCAGGGTCAGCTCGGCGCCACCCTCGCGGGCCGAGACGGTGCGGACGGTGCCGACCGGCACGCCGCGGAGCTTGACGTCCGAGCCCTCCTGGAGCGCATTGCCCAAGGTGCCGGTCGTCAGGGTCACCTCGGAGCGGTCGACGAAGGTCTGGTCGTAGGCGAGCCAGGCGCCGAGCGCCACCGCCGCGACGACGGCCAGGTAGCACAGGCCGAGGAACGCGTCCCGAAGTCGAGAGAGGCTCATCCCGCGATCCTCACCGTCGTGGTGGCGCCCCACATCGCCATCGAGAGGGCGAGGTCGAGCAGCGCGACGACCACGATGGTCCGCCGCACCGAGCGCCCGACCGCGATCCCGACCCCGGACGGCCCGCCGCTGGCGTAGAAGCCCAGCCGGCAGTGGATCAGGATGATGAGGATCGAGAAGATCAGCACCTTCCCGAACGACAGCAGGATGTCGATGGGCGGCAGGAAGAGCTGGAAGTAGTGGTCGTACGTCCCGGCCGACTGCCCGTGGAAGTAGACCGTCACGATCCGCGACCCCGCATAGGAGGTCAGCAGCCCGACGACGTAGAGCGGGATGATCGCCACGAAGCCGGCGACCACGCGGGTGGAGACCAGGTAAGGGATCGTGCCCAGGCCCATCACCTTGACCGCGTCGATCTCCTCGTTGATCCGCATCGCACCGAGCTGGGCGGTGAACCCGGCACCGACGGTCGCGCTCATGGCCAGCGCGGCCACCAGCGGCGCGATCTCGCGGGTGTTGAAGTAGGCGGAGATGAACCCGTTGAGCGTCGAGGTGCCGATCTGGTCGAGCGCTGCGTACCCCTGCATGCCGACGACCGTGCCGACGAAGATGCTCATCCCCGTCATCACCCCGATGGTGCCGCCGATGACCGCGAGCGCGCCGGTGCCGAAGGAGACCTCGGAGAGGATCCGGAGGATCTCGCGGGGGTAGTGCCGGATCGCGACCGGGATCCCCACGAGCACCTTACCGTAGAACCGGATGTCCTTCCCGGTCTGCACCAGCCCATCCAGGGAGCGGTCCAGCCGCGACCGCTTCTTGACCACGTCGACGGTCGCCATGTCAGGCCCCCTTCCCGGGAACGAGCTCGAGATAGAGCGTCGTGATCACGAAGTTCACGAAGAAGAGGAGCAGGAAGGTGACCACGACCGACTGGTTGACCGCCTCCCCCACCCCCTTCGGCCCGGGCTTGGTGTTGAGCCCGCGGAACGCGGCGACGAGGCCGGCGATCAGCCCGAAGAGCACCGCCTTGAGCTCACCCACCCACAGGTCGGAGAGCTGGGCGAGGGCGGTGAACGAGGAGAGGTACGCCCCGGGCGTCCCGCCCTGGATGATGACGTTGAAGAAGTAGCCGCCGAGGACGCCGACGACGCTGACCAGGCCGTTGAGCAGGACGGCGGCGAGCACGCAGGCGAGAACCCGTGGCACCACGAGCGCCTGGATCGGATCGACCGCGATCACCCGCATCGCATCGATCTCGTCCCGGATCGTCCGGGACCCGAGGTCGGCGCAGATCGCCGCTCCGCCGGCTCCCGCGATCACCAGCGAGGTCACGATCGGGGCCGCCTGCTGTACGACGGCGAGGACCGAGGCGGCGCCGGTGAACGACTGCGCCCCGATCTGCACCGTCAGGGTGCCGAGCTGCAGCGCGATCACCGCTCCGAACGGGATCGCGACCAGCATCGCCGGGATCCAGGAGACCGAGGTGACGAACCAGAACTGGTCGAGCAGCTCGCGGGCCGCGAACGGCCGGCGGAACGCCGCCCGGAAGGTGTCCAGGCCCAGCGCGAAGAGCGCCCCGACCTGGTCCAGCCCGCGGCTGACCGGGTCCTTGACCTTCGCTCGCGGTGCTCGGTCAACGTCGTCGTCATCGGCGGTGTAGAGCGTGGCGGCGCCGCTCGCGACCCGCTCACCGTGGCGCTCGGCCGCGGCCCGCGGGGCACCGTTGGCGGGGGCGAGCTGGCGCGGCAGCACCTCGATGGCGCGGGCCCCGGCGCGTACGGTCGCCACTCCCCCGGACGGGTAGTAGGCCTCGCCCTCGACGTAGTCGTCGTTGACGCCGTGGTCGGTCTCCTCGCTCATCCCGATCGGCCCGATCGGGTCACCGCTCATGAACTGGGAGACGACCGGGTGGTCGGTGAGCAGGAACTCCTCGCGCGGGCCGTACATCACCAGCCGGCGGCGGTAGAGCATGCCGAGGTTGTCCGGCAAGGTGCGGGCCAGCTCGATGTTGTGGGTGACCACCAGCATGGTGGCATCGGTGGCCGCGTTGACGTCGACGAGGAGCTGGGCCAGGTTGGCCGTACGGACCGGGTCGAGCCCCGAGTCGGGCTCGTCGCACAGGATGATCGAGGGCTCGGTGACCAGCGAGCGGGCCAGGCCGGCGCGCTTGCGCATACCGCCGGAGATCTCGCCGGGCAGCTTGTGCTCCTGCCCGAGCAGCCCGACCAGGTCGAGCTTGTCGTTGGTGATCTGCCGGATCTCCGACTCGCGCTTCTTGGTGTGGGCCCGCAGCGGGAAGGCGACGTTGTCGAAGACGCTCATCGAGCCGAAGAGCGCACCGTCCTGGAAGAGCACCCCGAACCGCTTGCGCAGCTCCTGCCGCTGCGACTCCCGCGCCTTGACCATGTCGACCCCGTCGACCAGGCAGACCCCGGCCTCCGGCCGCAGCAGCCCCATCAGCGACTTCAGGAACACCGACTTGCCGGTGCCCGAGGGCCCCAGCAGTGCGGTGATCTCGCCCTGGGGCAGCGTGAGGGTCACGTCGCTCCAGATGTTCTGGGACCCGAAGCTCTTGGTGAGCCCGGTGACCTCCACGGTTCCGCCCATCGCGGGACCTCCCTGATCTGCCGTTGTGGGGTGTGCTTCCGACGGGACAGTACGTGTGGCTCACATCACAAGGGAGAGGGAATCGAGCCACCCGAAGAATGCGGGCCAGGATTTGTCACGCGCATGACAAATCGGCCGCCCTCGGCAGGTGGGCGTCCCGGCGGGCGAACGAAAATTCGTTCGCCCGCGTCCGGTTACTGTGCTGCCGGAGCTCGAGCGGGCTGGACGTTCGCCACCGGCCCCGCAAGAAGATCGCCTGCCGCCGAAGCGGCGATGGAGACGGTCCGTCGGGGCACATCACCCGACCCGCTGATCAGCGCCACGATCGTGGTGCCGCGGGAGAACGTTCCGCCAGCCACCTGATCGATCAGCGCGTACATCATCTTCGCCTCGTACACCCAGTCGAGCCGCAGGCCGTGCCGCTGATCGAAGTCATCGATGAAGTCATCCAGTTCCGGGGTGCGCTTCGCGTAGCCGCCGAAGTGGTAGTCGCACTCCAGTCGCCACGAACCGCACCGAGCGCCGTACACCTGCTCCTGCAGCCGGACGATGTCGTCCTCGAGGAACGCGCCACCCTTCAGGACCGGAACTCCCACGGTCGTGAGGCCAGGCGCCGCGCCCGCGGCCACGCCGGCAAGCGTCCCGCCGGTCCCCACCGCGCAGAACACGACGTCGACAGCCTCATCGAGCTCCTTGGAAAGCTCGGCGCAACCGCGTACGGCCTCGGCGTTGCTACCCCCTTCCGGGATCAGATAGAAGTCGCCGAACTCCCGATGCAACGCCTCGATCACGGCGTCAGACGACTTCGCTCGGTAGGCGGCGCGATCGAGATACGTCAGCCGCATCCCGCGCGAGACCGCGTACCGAAGCGACGGGTTCAACGGCAGATGCTCCTCACCGCGGATGACCCCGATCGACCTGAACCCGAAGTAGGCACTCACCGCAGCGGTCGCTCGGATGTGGTTGGAGTACGCCCCACCGAAGGTCAGCAGGGTCTCGAACTCCAGCTCCCGGGCAGTCGCGATGTTGTATTTCAGCTTCCGCCACTTGTTGCCAGGGATCTCCGCATGGATCAGGTCATCGCGCTTGAGCAGCACCCGCACGCCCGCCTTCGCCAGCCGGTCGTCGTCGATCTCGACGACCGGCGACGGCAGCCGAAGCTCTGCGATCAGCCGATCCTCCACCCCGCCAGCATGACAGGCGCAGATCGGACCCGTCCGAGAACTCAGCCGCAGCGCTCGAGCTCGTCCCAGTCGGCGGCGATGCCCTCGCCGGCACCGAGGGCGAAGAGGAGGAGGGTGACGAACTCGGGGTCCTGGAGACGGTTGCCGAACGCGGCCCGCAGGCGGAGCTTGTGGTTGCGGACGGTGTGTTCGTGGATGCCGAGCTCCGCGGCCAGCGCCGGAGCGTTCGCGCCGGTGAGCAACCAGAGCCGCAGCGTACGCAGCACCGCCCGCCGGTGCTCGTCCTTGAACGCCTCCAGCGGCGCGAGGGCCTCGCTCGCCTCCCAGCGCGAGAGCGTGGGGTCGGCGTTGAGCAGCAGGGCGACGTGGTGGTCGGCGCAGCGCACCACCGGGTCGGCGGGGATCACCCCGGACTCGACGAGGCCCTCCGCGCGCTCGGTCCAGCGGATCGCGGCCGGCACGTCGGCCAGCGGCACCGGCACGGTCACGAAGACAGGTCCCGTACGCGGCCACCCCCGCATCGCCGCGCCGACGGCGTCGACGTCGGCCGGGTCGGTGACCACCAGGGCGCGCCGGCCGGCGGTGTCCCACACGCACCCCTCGGGCAGGTCGATCGCGCACTCGACGGAGTCGAGCGGGGCGATGGTGTCGACCGCGCAGACCACTACAGCAGCCGGCAGCCGCCAGCTGACGCGCGCGGCGAGCTCACCGATCACCTCGGCGTCCGCCGCGCCTGCGAGACCGCGGACGAGCCGACGCCGGATCCAGCACGGATCCGCCTCGCGGTCACGGACCCCGACGGCGTACCCGCGGGCGACGTCGTCGAGCAGGATGCCCATGTAGGCGAGGAGCGAGCCGCACAGCGTCCCGCGTACGTCGTCGGGGACCAGCCCCGCGGCCTCGTGCCGGATCGCCTCGGCCGCCCGGTGGGTGGCCAGGTCGACGGCCGCCCGGAACCCGTCGAGGCTTCGCTCGGCCAGCGCCTCTCCCTTCCCCATGCCGAAGTACATCGCCGACACCGTCTCCGGGTCGGACGGGATGTTCTCGACCACGTCGGCATAGAGCTCCACGGCGCTGGCGACTGCCCTCGTGATCAGGTCCCGACGCCGCTGCGTGGGATGCCGCGAGTAGGCGGCGACCTGGCGCAGGATCTCGTCGGTGATCTGCGGGACCAGCCTGCGGCCGACCCGGCGGATGACCGCGCACTCCGTGGGCGAGACGCGCGGGGCATGGATCTTCTCGGCGAGCTGCCGCGAGGCGCTCCGGCGTGGCAGTCGTGGGTGCGGGACACGCGTTCCGGTGGTCGTCATCTGGCTCTGCGTCGAACTCATGGATCTACGACTTCTCCCCTCGATCCCCGGCCCGCGGGAGCACTGTGCTTCGTCAAGCCGGCGCACTCAGTGACGCTCATCACAGAGGAAACCGAGCCGATCAGCCAGTGCTGGAAGACCCAATCGGCATGCAGAGTGCCCTGAATTATCACGTGCATGACAAATTCGAGCCGCGGGTTTGGCGTGCGCGCCAAACCCGCCGCCGCGAGGGCCGGGTCGGCCCTCACCCCAAGGAAAAGAGACTCGACCAGCGAGGT
>NZ_JBHWLY010000058.1:16905-38069 GCF_042730435.1 Nocardioides sp. NPDC059952
CAATCTCTCAACCCCGCCCTAGTCCTGCGGGTCTCACCCCCCTCCCTCATCTCCCTAACACATCTATAAAACACACAAATCAAACCGCCCCCCGGGTCCGCGGCCGCCCCCCCCCCCCCCGCGGCCGATCTGCCGGTCTCGGCCGTCACCCCATGGAAATGAGCGTCGACCTGCGAGATGAAGGGAGCTCGATCTCATCCACCCGAAAGGGCACCACCCATGAAGAAGCTTCCGGTGATCGGCGCAGCAGCAGCCAGCCTCATCCTCGTCACGCCCGCCGCAGCCCAGGCCGCGCCGCCGTACGACGTCGCCGTCGGCGGCAGCACGGTAGTGGGCGACCACGCCTTCAGCGCCGCGTCCGTCGGCGGCATCAACTTCTCCACGCCGCTCGCCGCGGGGAACTGCACCTACATCAGTGGGATGGGACAGGCACACAGCGGAACCTCGATGAGCGGGAACTACACGGGCAATACCCCCGCGGACCACCCCTTCACCATCGAGGCCAGCACCTGGGCCGGATGCACCGAGCAGTTCGGCACACCACTGGACTTCACCCAGGTCGGAGAGTGGAGGTTCACCAGCCAAGACCCGACAGCGACTGCCGCACAGACCGACACACTCTCCGGCACAGTCTCCAACGTCAGTTTCCACATCGTCGACAGCTCTGGCACCGGCCTGTGCGACTTCTGGTTCACCGGCAGCGCGGATGCGATCTTCGATGAGACCACGCAACGCCTCGCGTTCGTCGAGGCAGGCTTCGACGGCAGTCTCTCCGTAGAGAATGTCTCTGGCAACTGCCTCGGCATGTTCGCGCAAGGTGACCCGGTTGACCTTCAGGTCTCCCTATCCCTCAGCATCCCAGACGGCCCGCTGAACATCAGCTGATGCCACACCGGCGTGGCGGCCGGTGGTGACGATCGAGCGTCGTCACCGGTCGCCCTCGGGGATCTCCGGTACCGGCGGGATCAAGGGGTTCGCTGCGTTCCCGGCGTTGCACGGCACCGACTCAACCGTCGCCTGGCCTGGACCGGGCGGCAGATTCTTCCCTCCGACAACAGGGTTCTTCCTCGTGCAACTGAAAGCACTTCCCTGGTAGGTGCGGAGAGGATTGTCTTTCCCTGAGACAGTGGCGGTGAGCAGCGCGGAGAGATCGTCGCCGTCGGCTGTGACGCATCCACTGAAGCCAGGCACGTCGATCGTGCCGGTCAGGTCGCCACCGGTGCTGAGGTTGAAGTGCCCGTTCTCCCAGAACGGTAGCGGCGGCGAGGGGACATTCTCACCATCGACCGTGCCGTACCAGTATCCATTTCCGTGCAGCTGCATCTTGCCTGGCACTGTGGTGCGGCAGGTGTCTGAAAGGCGCATCGCGACACCGTCGACAACGAGTGAGGTGATCCGCGTGTAAAGCTCGGTGTTGATCTCGTTGTCAGGCACCTCGGTTCCTCCGTCGGGGTTGCAGGTCAGGCTCTCGATGTTGATCGGCCTTGGCAGGCCATCGTCATCGCGAACCTGCTCCAGTCGTACTGTCGCCTCGACCGGAATCGTGCCGAACGCAACGGTACGAACGGTCATCTCGCGGCTGATTCCGTAGTTGTGCGGCGCCCCCACCTCCGCGACGAGATACACGTTCGCGCCGGCGAGGCTGCAACTGCGATAGCGCGACGGGTCCGGGTTGTCCGCGGGCCCGAGGTAGTAGTCGAACGCGGAGGTCATCAGGGGTGTTCGGAGCCACTGTCGGGCGCGTTCGGCCTTCGCGGCAGACGCCATCGGAGCCCCGCCCCACGTGCGGTGCTGGACCGGCGGCGGATGGACCTCAGGTGCGGGCAGCCCAGGATAGGGCCCTTCGTCGGCACTGCTGCTGCCAGTGCCGAGCATGATGAAGGCGACCACGGCCAGCGTGGCCGCCGCCATGACGTGTCTCCTTGTTCGCCGCATGCAATGACGATGATCCTGCCCTGATCGCGCCGCAACCTGGTTCAGCAAGTTCGTTTCAGAGGGCCACACGTTTTGTCATCGCCATGACAACTCCGGCGTCAGACGGACAGGACGATGTCGCGTGCGCGACATCCTGAGGCCCGATCTCGCCCATTCGCGCCGTTGGCCGTCGACAGCCGGCCCCACCCCGGGGGATGAATGGACCAAGCGGGGACAACTGGTCTCCTCTGATCCGAAGGGACATCGTTCGATGGCTAAGAAGATCTTTCTCGTGGGGGCGGCGGCAGCCGCGCTCACCCTTGCGACCCCGGCGATGGCAAGCGCCGCGCCCCCGTACACCGTCTCCGTCGGCGGGAGCTCGACCGCCGGGAGCCATCCGTTCACCGCAGCCTCGGTGGGCGGGATCAACTTCGCGACGACGTTGAACGCAATGAGCTGCACGTCGGCCAGCGCATCCGGGACCGTGCAGAGCGGAACCGGGCTGACCACGGTCGCCACCATCGCGTCCACCGGGTGGAGCGGATGCACCGAGCAGTTCGGCACCCCGCTCACGGTCACCCACAGTGGTTCCTGGTCCCTCAACCCGACGGGCTCGGCCACCGCGGGCTCGACCGACGTGATCGCCGGCAAGATCGCCGGTGTCAGCGCCCACGTCGCCGACTCGTCCGGCACCGGGCTGTGCGACTTCACGGTCGGCGGAAACGTGGACGGGAGCTTCAACGAGGCCACCCAGAGGCTCGTCATCGCTGAAACCGGCGCTGATAGCAGCCTCACGGTCACGAGCGTCGCCGGAGACTGCCTGGGCACCATCACCGTCGGCGAGGCCGCCAGCTTCTCCGGAACCTACGCCATCACCTCCCCCGACGGCGCGATCAACCTCAGCTGAATCAACGATCGATGACGGTGCGTCCGATGGGCGCACCGTCGTCATGTGGCACATGTTCACCATCCCGAAGGAGCCCCGTCATGTCTCTCTCGACACTCATGAAGCGCCGGCTCGGTCTGCTCGCCGTCCCGGCCGCGGCCACGCTGCTCGCCGTCGCCACGGCCGCACCCGCCCACGCCGCACCTCTCGACATCCTCTACGACGCCAACGGCACCACCGTCGTCGCCTCGACCGGGTCGCAGATCCCCGTCGGCCCGGCCGTCCTGGACACCACGCTGGAGACCACGACCGGCGCGTTCACCGGCTCGCTGGCGCTCCCCGGCGCCAGCACCGAGTTCAAGGCGGTGGGGTTCATCCCGATGAGCGCCGACGTCTCCTTCGAGGAGGCCGCCCCCACCACCGGCACGCTCACGCCCCATCCCGAAGGCGGCGGCAGCTATGTCGAGGCCACCTCCTACTACAACGTACGTCTCACCAACATCAAGGTCGTGGGCTTCCCGACCTTCTCCGGCCCGTTCTGCCGCACCGTCGAGCCGGTGGCCATCCCCGTGGCCACGCCCGAGGGTGAGCGGTTCGGGGTCTTCACCGGCGGCCGCCTCACCGGGACGTACTCGATCGGCGACTTCCAGAACTGCGGCCTCAACACCTGGCTGGTCAACGCCCTCGTCCCCGGCGACGGGAACACCATCGAGCTCAACCTCACCAACCCGCGTCGCGGCTGAGCTCTCCCTCCCCGAGTCCGCCGGGTGGCCACACGGCCCCCGGCGGACTCTGCCCATCCGGCCACCCGACGGCACAGACGTACCGAATTCCGGGGGCACGCCAAGCAAAGACGTGCCATGGTGGTCGATACCTTCTCGGGCATGTTGGACGAAGGAGTTTGACGTGCGACGGAGCACGAGATGACGCAGACCCACCAGTCCCCCGGACTTCCCGGTTCCGCCGTGTGGATGCTGAAGAGCCTCGAGGGCGAGGTGCGGCCGATCGCGCGCAAGATCACCGGCCACCTGCGCGAGGGGCTGCCGGCCGAGACCGAGGGCTTCGAGGAGCTCATCTTCACCGCCGTGCACGGCGCGATGTCGCACTTCATCGACCTGGGTCTGGGGCGTTCGGCGCCCTATCTCGCGATCGACGACCACTTCCGCAAGGTCGGCTTCAAGGTCGCCGCGCTGGGCCAGGACCGGGCCATCGTCGACCAGGGCATCCACATGGCCACCACCGAGCTCTGGGACGAGCTGCGCCGCCGGGCGGTCGAGAACGAGCTCTCCGCCGCGGCGCTGAACGCGCTCAACGAGATGATGACGACGTACGTCGAGCACCTGACCTCGCAGGTCGGCAAGGGCTTCGAGGCCGGCACCGAGGCTCGCGACCAGGACAACGACGTCGCCCGGGCCCGGCTGATCGACCGGATGCTGTCGGGGGCCTCCGCCGACGAGATCGAGGTGCAGGCGGCGCTGGGCGACTGGGCGCTGCCGGAGAAGGTGACCGTGATGGCGGTCGAGCTGCGTGACGGGGAGCGGATCCTCTCCGACGCTCTCTCCGCCACCGCCCTCACCCGTCGCCGCGAGCCGACCCAGGTGGTGATGTGCCCACCTCACGACGCCGAGACGGTGACCAAGCAGGTCCGGGCCGCGGCACCGAAGGCACGGGTCTCGATCTGCTGGCCGGTGCCACCCGAGGACGTACCCGCCGCCTGGCGCTGGGCCAACCGCGCCCTGGCGCTGGTCAACGCCCGGGTGATCCCGGCCAAGCCGGTCATCGACTGCCTCGCGTATCGCACCGAGATCTGGCTGCACGCCGAGCCGGTGATGCGCCGCCAGCTCGCCCAGGAGCTGCTCGAACCGCTGCTGGCCGAGTCGGCCAACTCCCGCGAGATCCTCACCGAGACCCTGCTGGTCTGGCTCGAGACCCGGGAGAGCGCGCCGGCGATCGCGGCGGTCCTCGGCGTGCACCCGCAGACCATCCGCTACCGGTGGAAGCGGATCAACGAGCTCTTCGGGGAGTCCCTGCGCGATCCCGAGTTCGTGACCCAGCTCCTGCTGCTCCTGAAGGCGAGCGTGCCGCTGTGGGTCGCCGGCGACCAGAGCGACTTCGACCGCTACCAGCAGCAGACCGGCTGATCCGGGATCGCTCATGGAGATGTTCGTCCTCGTGGCGGGTGCGGTCGCTTCGTACATCCTCGGCTCGGTGTTCCCGCACGTCGTCGCGGGCTGGTCCGGTCGCCGGCGCGGGATCGAGTCGGTGCCCCGGTCCTCGTGGGCGGTCGCTGCCCGGGTCGACACGGTGGTGCTCGACCGCTGGGGGACGGTGACCACCGGTCGACTCGTGGTGACCACCGTCGACCCGCTCGATCCCGACCACCTGCGCAACCTGCGCTGGTTCGCGGGGGCGCTGGAGCACGAGGCCGAGGGCCCGCTCGCCCGCGCGGTCGCCCGGCTCTCGCCGCGCGGCAGGGTCACCGACTTCCGTCTCGTTCCCGGATCGGGGGTGCGGGGGTCGGTCGACCGGCATCCCGTACGCGTCGGTCGGCCCTCCTGGGTCGGCATGGCCGACCGCACCGAGCGCGGCACCGTCCTCGGGGTCGAGCTCGACGGGCGGCCGCTGGGCTATCTCGTGGTCGGCGACGAGCCGCGCAAGGACGCCGGGGCGTCGGTGTCACGGCTGACGTCCGCTGGGGTGACCCCGGTGCTGGTCTCCGACGACACCGACCGCGAGACCGAGCACATGGCCGAGATCTGCGGGATCGAACGATGGCATCCCGAGATCGCCCCCGAGAAACGCGAGCGGCTCGTCGCCGAACTGCAGGAGCAGGGGCGGGTGGTGGCCTTCGTGAGCTCTCGCCCGGAGGACGCCGAGGCCCAGGCGGCGGCCGACCTGGCCGTGGGCGGGAGCTCCGGCGTACGGCTGACGGATCTCGACGTCCGGCGCGTCGCCGAGCTGATCTCGCTCGCGCGCGGGCTCGTCGTCGGTCGTCGCTGGGCCGGGCCGGTCGCGCTGGTGCCGGCGGTGGTCGGGGCGGTGGCGGTGGTCCTCGGCGCCGGCTCGGTCGTGCTCGCGGCCGGGTTCGCGCTGCTCAGCCTGGTCACGGCGGTGGTGGCCGGGGCGATCCCCGTGACGAGGTCAGGAAACTTGTCACGTGCGTGAGTAGTTTCGGGGATTCTCGGCCCGGATCGCGCGCAGCTCGTTGTGGCGGGGCTCACATGATGGCTGGATCGGTGACATCGATCCACCACCCGCCCGACCCGAGGATGTGACCGAGGATGACCCCACGACCCGGTCTGCTGTTCAAGGCTGCCGCGCTGCCCGTCGCCGCCGTGACCGCCGCCTGGACGATCCATGCGATCCAGGAGGGCCGGCCCGTCGACGCCACGGCCAGCGTGGGTCAGGTGCCGGTCGAGGTGCCGACCCAGGAGCTGCTGCCGCCGGTGAGCGTCTCCGCGGTCAAGCCCATCCCCAAGGTCAGCCCCACCCTTGCGGCAAAGCCTGCCGGGTTCGCCGCCGAGGCGGCCGCCGGCGTCATCCCCGAGACCGCGCTCTCCGCCTACCAGCGGGCTGCGACGGTGCTGGCCGACGCCGACCCGGGCTGTCATCTCGACTGGTCACTGATCGCCGCGATCGGGCGGGTCGAGTCCGACCACGGCCGGGCCGGGGGTAACACGCTGTCCGCCTCCGGGGTCGCGACGCCCGGGATCTTCGGCGTACCTCTCACCGGGGCCGCCGGGACCGCACACATCCTGGACACCGACGGCGGCACCTACGACCGCGACCTCGTCTACGACCGCGCGGTCGGGCCGATGCAGTTCATCCCGTCGACATGGTCCGACGTCGGGGTCGACGCCGACGGCGACGGTCGCCGCGACCCGCAGGACGTCGACGACGCCGCGCTCGCCGCCGCGGTCTACCTGTGCTCCGGATCCGCCGACCTGTCCACCGAGGCCGGGCAGCGCTCGGCGGTGCTGCGCTACAACCACAGCGAGGCGTACGTCTCGGCGGTCCTGCAGATCGCGTCCGGCTATCGGTCGGGGACCTTCGAGGCACCCGCCGGAGTCGTCCTGCCCGCCGCCCAGATCCCGGTCACCTCCGCCTCCGACCTCGAGCCGCTCTCCGGCGCCTCGCCCAGCGCCCAGCCGCCCCGGCGTGGCTCCTCCACGGGCGGGACGGGCACCGGTACGCCCAGCGGCGGCTCGACCACGCCCTCCTCCCCCTCGCCCTCCCCCGGCGATGGCGGGTCCGTCGTCCCGTCGCCCACCTCGGACCCGGAACCGACCGGCTCCCCCACCGAGACACCGACCGAGACGCCGACCGAGACCCCCACGGAAACGCCTACGGAGACCCCGACCGAGACACCCACCGAGACACCGACCGAGACACCGACCGAGACACCGACCGAGACACCGACGGAAACACCCACCGAGGACCCGACGCCCACCGAGACACCGACCGAGACACCCGCCGCTACCGAGTAGCTCGCCCGCTGGTCGTGCCGCCGTGCGAAAAGTGTCGAGGGCAACACCTCTCGGTTTGGCTAAATCGCGTTACAAGGCCACGCAGTGCGGGCAGACTGGAGACGCTGCTGACACCCCACTGGGAGCCGCCTCGATGCCGACCGATACCGACCGTCTCGTTGCTCACGTCGCGCGCCTGGGCGAGGAGCACCCACCGATCCCGATGGACTCGGTCGACTTCACCGTGAACGACCCGGTGGGCTTCGGTGCCCGCTTCGGCCATGTCCTCGACTACATGGCGCGGGTCGAGCTCGAGGTCGACCGCAACGTACTCGAGATCTCCACCATGCTCCCCAACCCACCCGAGGTCGACAAACAGTTCTACGCCGAGGTGTGGCAGCCGCAGGAGATCCAGCACGGGCTGATCCTCGACCGGCTCCAGCAGGTCCTGGGGCGCCCGCCGGCGACCACCGACCTCGACCACGTCAGCCTGAAGCTGAAGGTGCTCGGTCTGCTGGCTCACCTGGAGCCGTTCCAGGACGTCTGCCGGATGCTCTACTACCTGACCGGCATGGCCACCGAGCGCTCCGCGGTGATCGCCTACAACCTGCTCCACGACGGGGTCATCGAGACCGGCGAGCACGCCGTCGCCGACACCGTGATCGCGCCGATCAAGCGCCAGGAGCCCGGCCACTACGCGTTCTACCAGCTCTCCGCCCGCGCCCACTGGGCCACGCTCGCAGCCTGGCAGAAGTGGCTGGTCCGACGCTTGCGCCGGATCTCCTTCGCTCCCGTCGGGGTCAACAACGTGAGCCAGCTGGCCGACTTCGGCGACGTCATGGAGACGCTCGGCGTCGACCACGAGGGCCGTGACCTGGCCGCCGACGTGGCACGGGTCGAGCAGGAGCTCCTCTGGGCCCGCGACCGCGGCCTCCCCGTCCCCGACTACGTCACCCGCGCCTTCCGGGATGCCGTCGAGGCTGCTCAGGTGCGCGCGGCCGCCTGAACGTTCACCGAGGTAACTCGGTCAGCGGTCGCCTACTTCGTGGAACTCCACGAAGTCAGTGCGCATCGACCGAGGTACCTCGGTGAGCATCCGCCGCCGCGCTACCCGCGCCACTTCGACACGAGCATCTCGACCGTCGCGCCCTTGATCGCGCGACTGCCGGGAACCGTGCCGACCACGGTGCCGGCCTTCCAGCGCGACTTCACTCGCTTGCCGACGACCGGCTTGAACCCGGCCGCCTTGAGCCGGGCGGTGGCCTTGGCGACCGAGAGCCCCTCGACCTTCGGGATCTTGACGCCCTTGCCGTTGACGACGCTGGCTCCGGGACGTACGAAGCCCGCGGAGCCGAGCTTGCCGTCGATCGCCCGCATCGCGTCGGCCCACATCGGGCCGGCGACGGTCGAGCCCGACGCCGAGGCGACGTAGCCGCCGCGCAGGCGCTGCCCGTTGAGGGTGACCCACTTCCCCTCGTAGTTCGCACCGGCGATCATCGAGGCGGTCGCGAGCTTGGGCGTGTAGCCGTTGAACCACACCGCGCGGTTGCTGTTGGTGGTCCCGGTCTTGCCTGCCGACGGCACGCTCAGCGCGAGCTTCTGCCCGAACCCGCCCGGCTGCAGCACGCCGCGGAGGATGTCGTTCATCGCATCAGCCGTGCCCGTACGCATCACCTGCTCGCACGAGGCCGCGTACTCCTTCATCGTCTTCCCGTCAGGTCCGACGATCTCGGTCACCGGGCGCGAGTCGCAGTGCTTGCCGCGGGCACCGAAGGTCGCGTACGCCTCGGCCATCTCCAACGGGCTGACGTCGACCGGACCGAGGGTGAAGGAGGGCACCCGCTCGTGGGCGGGATCGGTCAGGCTGACGCCCATCTTCTTCGCGAGCGTGTAGGGGGCGCAGACGCCGGTGAACTGCTCGAGCCGGACGTAGAAGGTGTTCACCGACTCGCGGGTGCCGGTGTAGAGGTTCTTGTTGCCCGAGGTGGTCGAGTTGCCGACCGGGTAGGGGTTGGGGCTGAACTTGCCCTCTCCGGGGCAGTTGGCGAAGGACCCCTGGTTGAACGTCCTCTTGGCCGGCGAGGGGATCTCCTGCCGGAGCGGGAAGCCCTTCTCGATCGCCGCGGCGCCGACGAAGACCTTGAACGTCGAGCCTGCCTGGAAGCCGTTGGCGTCGCCGTACTCCTTCGGCACCAGGTAGTTCAGGTAGGACTCCCCCTTCTTCCGGTTCTCCCCCATCGGCCGCGACTGCGCCAGCGCCTTGACGTTGCCGGTGCCGGGCTCGACCATCGCCAGGGCACCGACCGCGTTGTCGGTCGGCGAGACGCGACGGCTCACCGACTTCTGCGCCGCCTTCTGGAAGCTGGCGTCCAGGGTGGTCCTGATGGTCAGGCCGCCGGTCTGCAGCAGCCGCCAGCGCTCGGCCTCGGTCTCGCCCAGCGACTTGTCGGCGAGCAGCCACTGCAGCGCGTAGTCGCAGAAGAACTCGGCCGAGGAGCCGAAGCAACCGTTGCGACTGTCCTGGACGTGGAGGCCGAGCTCGCTCTCCTTGAGCTTCTCGGCGTCGGCCCGCGGCAGGTCGCCGACCTGGACCAGCCGCTCGAGCACCAGGTTGCGGCGGGCCACCGTGGCATCGGGGTAGTCGGTGGGGTCGTAGCCGGTCGGGTTCTTCACCATCCCGGCCAGCATCGAGGCCTGCCCCCAGGTCAGGTCGGCGGCGTCGACGCCGAAGTAGTGCTTCGCGGCCGCCTGGACCCCGTAGGCGGAGTCACCGAAGTAGGCGGCGTTGAGGTAGCGCTCGAGGATCCAGTCCTTGTCGTGGTTCTCCTCGAGCCAGATCGCATAGCGGAGCTCGCGGATCTTGCGGGCCGTGGACTTCTCGGTCGCCGCGGCCCGCTCCTCGTCGGTGTCGGCCCCGTAGACGAGGGTCGTCTTGACCAGCTGCTGGGTGATCGACGAGCCACCCTGCACCGAACCCGACTCGGAGGCCGAGTTGCGCAGCAGCGCCCGCAGCGTGCCCTTGAGGTCCATCGCCCCGTGCTCGTAGTAGCGGCTGTCCTCGATCGCGAGCAGCGCCTTCGGCATGTTGGGCGAGATCTGGTCGAGCGCCTTGTAGGACCGGTTCTGGTCGTAGAGGGTGGTGATCACCTTGCCGTGAACGTCCAGGATGCGCGTCGTCTGCGACAGCTCGCCCATGTCGATGTCGAGGGGCAGCTCATCCATCGCCTCGGCGCCGGACTTGGCCGCGACACCGGTCAGGTGGACGAACGGGATCGCCATCCCCGAGGCGACCAGCCCCGTCGCCGCGGCGACGCCGATGAGAGCCGCGAACCGCATCACGACGCGATGGAAGGGCAGGGAACGAACGACTTTGCGGGCCAAGATGGGGGCTCCTACCCGGGCCTCGAGCCAGGACCGGCGAGGGTTGCTGAAAGATCGGAGAACAGGTGTTCACGATACCGGAAGGCCCCACACCGGCCGCGTTCGATCCGCCACACTTCATCCTGTGAATCCCTCGGTCTCCGGCATCGCCGTGGCTTGGCGCCCCGCGATCGCCGAGCTCCTCCAGACGTACGCCGCCTCCGGCCGGCTCGGGTTCACCGAGGTGGTCGCGGAGAACACCGCGCCGGCGCAGGTCCCGCAGGCTGTCCTGGATCTCGGCGTCCCCGTCATCGCCCACGGGGTCACCCTCGGCCTGGCCGGCGCCGACCGCCCGGCGGCGGACCGCCTCACCCGGCTGGCCGAGCTCGCCGAGGCCCTGGACAGCCCGTTCGTCTCCGAGCACGTCGCTTTCGTCCGGGCGAGCGACTCCCCGGACCCGCTCCACGGCGACGTCCTGGAGGCGGGCCACCTGCTGCCGCCACCGCGCACGGCCGACTCGCTCGACGTGCTGGTCGACAACGTCCGGATCGCGCAGGATCAGCTGCCGGTGCCGCTCGCGGTCGAGAACATCGCTGCCACCTTCACCTGGCCCGAGGACACCATCAGCGAGCCCGACTTCCTCACCGAGCTCGTCGAACGCACCGGGGTCCGCCTCGTCCTCGATGTCGCCAACCTCTACGCCTCCGCGGTCGCCCGCGGCTCCGACCCCGTCGCCGACCTGGCCCGCTTCCCGCTCGACGCGGTCGCCTACATGCACGTCGCCGGCGGCACCGAGCGCGATGGCCTCTACATCGACACCCACGCCCACCCGATGCCGACGCCGGTGCTGTCGCTGCTCACGACCGCGGTCGAGGCGTACGCCGGGCGCCGGCTCCCCGGGATCATGCTCGAACGCGACGCGGACGTGTCACCGCAGACCGTCGACCCCGAGTTCACGAAGCTCGCCGAGGCGGTCCCTACGCCTTCGGCAGGTCCGCCCCGCCGGTGACCGGAGCCTGGTGCTCCGGGTAGACCGACTCGGCCGAGCCCTCATCCACCAGCGTGGTGCGACCGAAGGCCTCGCCGAACGGCGTCAGGTGGACCGAGCGGCGCACGATCTTGGCGAACTTCACCGAATGCAGCGCCTCGAGCACGTCGGGCTGGGCCTCGAGGACCTGGTACTCCAACGGGTCGGGCAGCGGCTCCTTGGAGAACCACACCAGCCCGAGCCGGAACAGGTTGTTGAGATAGGCCGGGACCCGGTCCGGATAGCGCACACCGCTGCGCCCGGCGATCATGTTGAGACCCGGCGCGATCATGGTGCTGCCGACGAGGCCTGCCGGCCCACCGGTGCGAATGTCGACCGAGGGCTGCGGCCCGGCCTGGAGCAGGTAGAGCAGCATCCGCGCCTCGTCGGGCGCGAGCTCGTCGAGGATCCGGGCGTACGCCGGGTGCCCCTGCTCATCGGCCCAGACGTCGCGGGACCGGTCGAGCAGCTCGGCTCCCCGTCGGCGCAGCACCGGCAGGGAGTCCTCGGACGCCTCGGCCTCTCGCGTGCGGGCGAGCACGACATCGCGGCCGGCGGCCTCGTAGTCGGCATCGGAGAGCTCCATCACCTGGTGAGAGCCGGGCAGGATGATCCGGGCCGCGGTGCCGGCGACGATGCCCACGGCCTCGGCCGTCTCCCGCACCAACCCCACGCGTACGTCCTGGTCGACCATCGCCCGGGCGACCCGGATCCCGGCGCGGCCGGAGGTGCGCAGCCCCCACCCGGCGGTGTGCCAGGCAGCCCCCGCAGCCACCCTCGCCAGACCGGGAGCGGTGCCGGCCACGGCGGAGGCGGTCGGAAGGACCTTGCCCAAGAGGCTCATGTCGGAAAGATTAGAAGGTGCAGGAAGCCGCCTGCGAGTCCCATGATCGCGCCATGGGCGTAGAGCATCCATTCGTCCTCCTTGATCGCTGACCTCATCATGTCCACGAAGTCGCCGGGTGGAAGCTCCTTGGTGCGCCGCGCGACCAGGTCACGGATCTTGTCCGCCTGGTGACGGCTGAAGCCGGGATCGCGGAACGGCACCAGCGTACGGTCCGCCGCCTCGTTGGCCACCGAGGTGCTGATCCGGTCGAACCGCTCCGAGCCGAGCGCTATCCGTACAGCGCCCCGGTAGGGCCCGGCCGCTTTGTCCACCGCGGGCTTCAGGGCGTTGATCAGCAGCTTGCGGGTGGCGTCGCCGCGGGGGCCGTCGAGCAGGAAGTCGCCGATGCGCTCGAGCGTGATCACGTCGGTGGCGATGATGTCGGCGTAGACCTCAGCGGCCTGCTCCTGGCGGCGCGGGAAGAGGCCCTGGACCTTGATCCCCAGGATGCGCCGCGGCTCCGCGGGCTCGAAGATCAGCCACATGCCGAGCAGGTTGGTCACCCAGCCGACGACCACGCCGAGGACGGGAAGCAGCCACCACACGTGGAAGGTCTGGTCGACCAGCGCCACCGGGATGCCGAGCAGGAAGCCGAAGATGAACCCGAAGGCGACCATCAGGTTGAGCTCGCGCTGGCCGAAGTCGCGGAAGATCCTGACCACCAGGGCGGGGTTCTTGCGGAAGTGGTCGATGACCATCAGCTTCGGGTCGAGCAGCTGGTCGATGTGGATGCCGATGTCGTCGGTGACCTTGTGGACGATCGAGGGCAGCTGAGCCTGCACCCGGACGGCGATCGCATCCTTGACCGCCTGCGGCAGGTCGCGCCAGAGCCGCGGGTGCTCGCGCATCATGATCTGGTCGACGAGCTCGGGCACCTCCGGACGGAAGGTCTCCACGATGTGCGTGGCGATCTCCGAGGGACCGAGCTGCTGGTAGAAGTCGCTCGGCGTGCCGAGCTTGGCGATCGCCTTGTCGACGGCGATCGAGCCCATCTTCGCGGCCCGGGCGGGGATGATGCCCTGCCAGCCGAGCCCGCCCTGGGCGAAGCCCGGGACCTCCTGCAGCTTGTGCGGCAGCACCCTGGTCAGCTCGCGCAGGCCCGGCACCCGGAACCCCTTGAACGAGAGCGGGGAGAAGAGCATGTAGAGGCCCGACCAGTTGATCAGCCAGCCGATCACCCCGGTGAAGATCGGGATGGTGATCAGCGAGAGCCAGTGGACGTGGGCTGCCCAGTCCTCGAACCAGCTGACCAGCGAGTCCTGCCACTCCGGCGACATCCGAGCTCCTTCCGCCAGAGTTCCAGACCGTCAGTATGCGTACCCTACCCACAGGCGAACGCACACACCCCGAAGCGTCTGCTATTCGGCTGAGGCTTCACCCGCCGCGCCGGGCGGAACCCCGTGGCTCGGCAGCCGGTCGAGATCCTCGACGTCGGCGAAGCACGCCCGGGCGAAGTCCCGGCCGAACGGGGTCAGGTGGATCGAGCGCCGCTTGATCCGGGCACCGCCCTTGGCATGAAGGGCCTGGAGTACGTCGGGTTGCGCCTCGACCACCTGATAGCGGATCAGCTCGCTGACCGGCTCCTCGGACTGCCAGACCAGACCGAGCCGGGTCAGGTTGTTGAGGTATTGCGGCACCAGCGACGGATAGCGCACGCTGGCCTGCGCTCCGATCATGGTCAGACCCCGGGCGATCATCCGCGCCCCGCGCAGGTGGCCGATCAGACCACCCTCGACCACGTCGACGGCCGGCTGCGGGCCGTCCTTGAGCATCAGCACCAGGATGCGCGCCTCGTCGGGGGCCAGCTCGTTGAGGATGCTGACGAAGGCCGGATGGCGCTCGTTCTCGTCCCATACGTCGCGCGATCGGCGCAGCAGCTCCTCGCCGGTCCGCCGCAGCCGGTCGGGCTCCGTGCCCGGGGCGACGCCGTTGACCCGCGCGGCACGGCCCTCCATCGCGGCCCTCGCGCTCTCGGCCGCCGGCAGCGCGAACCGTTCCAGCAGACCGGTGACCGGGTTGCCCGTGGCCACCCGCTTCGCGAGAGCGGTCACCTGCCGGGCGTTGGTCGCCACGTCCTCGGTGAGCCGCACCGCCTCGTCAGGGTCGACGACCGCCTTCGCGACCCGCCCCACCCCGCGGACGTACGTCCTCAGCCCCCAGCCCGCGGTGTGCGCGACCGTGACCGCGGAGATCCTGAGCAGGCCCGGGAGGGCCGCCATCGCATCGTCGACGAGACCGCCGCTCGGGGCCGGCGTGGGCATGCGGTGCATCCCCTCCCGGCCCTCGGCGAGCTCTTCGGGCGGCTCGATCGGGGGTGGCCGCAGGGCCGCCGGCTCGGTGTTGATGTGGAGGGCGCTCACAGCACGTTCCACCATTCGAAGACGGCGACGTGCAGGAACCCGCCCGCCAGCCCCATGATCGCCCCGTGGGCGTAGAGCAGCCACTCGTCCTCCTTGATCGCGGCTCTCATCATCTCAACGAAGGTCCTCGGGGGCAGCGCCCTGCACCGGTCGGCGATCAGCCGGCGGATGTTGCACGACTGCTGCTGGCTGAAGGCGGCGTCGCGCAGCGGGGTGAGGGTGTAGTCGACGGCCTGCTCGGCGACCGAGGTCCGGATCGCGTCGAACCTCCTGGTCCCGACCGCGACCCGGACCGCACCGTAGGCCGGCCCGACCGCGGCGTCGACCGCCGGCTCGAGGGCCGCGGCCAGCATCTGGCGGGTCCGGTCACCCGACGGCCCGTTGAGGAGATGGTCGCCGATCCGCTCGAGGGTGATCACGTCCTGGGCGATGTGCTTGCCGTAGACGTCGGAGGCCTGCCACTGTCGCCGGGCGAAGAGCGCCTGGATCCTGAACGGGCCGATCCGCCTGGGCTCGGCGGGCTCGAAGATGAGCAGCATGCCGAGCAGGTTGGTCGTCCACCCGACCAGCACGCCGAGGATCGGCAGCAGCCACCAGATGTGGAAGGCCTGGTCGACGACCGCGACCGGGATGCCGAGCAGGAACCCGAAGATCGCCCCGAAGACGACCATCATCCGCAGCTCGCGGGCACCGAAGTCCTTGAAGATCCGCACGATGATCGAGGGGTCCTTCTCGAAGTTCTCGATCACCATGAGCTTCGGGTCGAAGAGCTGGTCGATGTGGTTGCCGATCTCGACGGTCACGTCACCGACGACCTCGGGGAGCCGGTCCTGGACCCGCTGGATCACGACCGTACGCAGCGGGCGCGGCAGATCGCGCCAGAACCGGGGATGCTCACGCCACATGATCTCGTCGACGAGCAGAGGGATCTCGGGACGGAAGACGTCGACGATGTGGGCGGCGATCTTGTCCGGCTCGAGCTGCTCGTAGAAGTCGCGGGCAGTCGCCATCTGGGACAACGCCCGGTCGACGGCGATCGAGCCCATCTTCGCGGCCCGTGCCGGCACGATCCCCTGCCAGCCGAGCCCGCCGCGCAGGATGCCCGGGATCTCCTGGACCTTGCGCGGCAGCGAGCCCGCGATCTGCTTGAGCCCCGGCACGGTGACCCCGTGGAAATGGATCGGGGAGAAGAGCATCCACAGCCCCGACCAGTTGATCAGCCAGCCGATCACGGCGGTGAAGATCGGGATCGACCAGAACTCGAACCAGTCGATCTCCCACCCGGAGAGCACGTCGACGACGCTGGACACGGGACCCCTTGAACTTCCGTCGGTGAAACTCCTCCGGAACCACACCGACCGGCGCCGAGACGCGCCGCGAGTCACCAATCCCGGGAGAGAGATCGCCCGCGCCGGGCGCGGGCGTCACCTCAGATCCTGCCTGATCACCGCGGGTTGGTCCAGGGCGACGCTCGCACCGGGCGCCACTTCCCACCATCCACCGAAATTGGAAGGACCCGGTGGGTCCGTCTCGGGTCGGCTCCACCGGGTCCGCCGCGTGTGCCCCGACCATATGGGGGTTGGTCCGACACCCGCGGCTTACTCATCAGTATGCGGGCATAGCACCAACATCGGTTTTAACCGAAATCCACAACTCGCCAACAGATCTGGCCCGGAAATCAGGCCCGTCATGCTATCCGTGCTGCCGCCGCCAGACCACGATCGCCTGTCCGGGCGGCGCCTGACGAACCGCAGGAAGCCTGCTGGCCGGACCCTTCGGTTCGGGGGCCGCCGCCCTCGCCTGGGCGAGGGCCTCGCGGGTCGCGGCCAGCTCGTGCAGCAGCTCCTCGTTGCGTCGGCGCAGGGCGTCGACATGCTGCTCGAGAGCGAGGATGCGGCGCACCCCCTCGATGCCGATGCCGGCAGCGGTCAGGTCCGCGATCGACCGCAGCAGCTCGATGTCGTGGAAGGAGTATCGACGCCCGCCACCGCCGGTGCGACCCGGGGTGATCAGGCCCATCCGCTCATAGGTGCGCAGCGTCTGCGGGTGCAGCCCGGTCAGCTCCGCGGCCACGCTGATCACGTAGACCGCGGCATCCGGAGCCGGGCTGCCGAATCCCTCGCTCATCATGACTCCTCGAGAAGGGACGTCCGCAGGGGCTTGCCGGCCATCGCGGCCCGATAGGCCTCGACGGCGGCCTTGGCATCGTTGTCGAGCACGGCCGGGATCTGCACCTCGACGGTCGCGAGCAGGTCACCCACGGTGCCGTCCGAGCGCCGGAACCCCTTGCCGCGGACCCGGAACGTACGCCCGTTGGGGGTCCCCGCGGGGATCCGCAGCGTCACCGGCGATCCCGACAGCGTCGGCAGCTTGGCCTCCGCGCCGAGAGCCAGCTCGTCGAACCCGACCGGCACATCGATGGTGAGGTTGTCGTCCTTGCGGCCGAAGACGCGGTGGGGCGTGACGTGCACGGTGACGTAGAGGTCACCGGACGGGCCGCCGTTCTCACCGGCGGCACCCTTGCCCTTGAGCCGGATCCGCTGACGGTCCTTGACGCCGGCAGGGATGCGCGCCTGGATGGTGCGCGCGGAGGTGCCGCGGCCGGAGCCGTGGCAGGTCGGGCAGGCCTCGTCGTAGATCAGCTGGCGGCCGCCGCAGCGCGGGCAGGTCTCGTTCATCGAGAACGCGCCGCCGACGGAGTTGACGACGTAGCCGGCGCCCTCGCACTCCGGGCAGACCCGCGGCTTGGTGCCGGGCTTGCCACCGGTGCCGTTGCAGTCGGGACAGGCGGCGTCCGAGGTCAGCCGCAGCGAGATGGTCACGCCGTCGAGCGCGTCGGTGAACCCGATCGTGGCGCTCGTCTCGACGTCGGCACCCTTGATCGGCCGAGCCCTCGGGGTCGTACGCCGCCCACCGAAGCCTCCGCCGGCGCCACCGGCACCGCCGAAGAGGTCGCCGAACATGTCGCCGAGGCCACCGCCCTGGGCGGTGCCGCCACCGAAGAGGTCGTCGAAGTTGTAGCCGCGGCCGCCCGTGCCACCGAAGCCGCCCGGGAAACCGCCCGAGGCGCCGAGCGTGCGGACCTCGTCGTACTTCTTGCGCTTCTCGGCGTCGCCGACGACGTCGTAGGCCTCGGCGACCTTCTTGAACTTCTCGTGCTTGGCGTCGTCGCCCGGGTTGGAGTCGGGGTGGTTGGCCCGCGCGAGCTTGCGGTAGGCCTTCTTGATGTCGTCGCCCGAGGCGTCCTTCTTGACACCCAGCTCGGAGTAGTAGTCCTTGTTGATCCAGTCCGGCCGGATCCCGTCGTTCTCAGCCACCTAGCCCCTCCTCCCTTCTTCGCGGTGGCCGAGGCTATCGGTGCTTCGACAGCCTCGGCCACCAGTCGTTGTCACTCCGGGTCACTCCGGGTCGACGACCAGGACCTGCGCGGCCCTGACCACCCGGTCGCCGATCATGTAGCCGGCCTTGGCGACCAGCTTGACCGAGGTCTCCTCGACCTCCGGGTCGGTGCCCATGTGGCTGAGCGCCTCGTGACGGTTGGGGTCGAAGACGTCTCCCGGCTCACCGAACTTCTTCAGACCCAGGTTGGTCACGATCTTCTCGAGCTGGTCGGCGACGGCCTTGAAGCCGCCATCGACCTCGCCGTGCTCACGAGCACGGTCGATGGTGTCGAGCACCTCCACGATCGGAGTGAGCACCTTGAAGGTCGCGTTCTGCGAGACCAGCTCGCGATCACGGTCGACCCGCTTCTTGTAGTTGACGTACTCGGCCTGGAGACGCTGCAGGTCCGTGGTCAGCTCGGCGACCCGCTTGTCGACCTCGTCGGCGGCATCGGCCATGAAGTCCACCTCGCTGTCGTCCTCGATCACCACGTCCGCCTCGTCCTCGGTCTCGTCTTCCTCGTCCTCGGTCGCCTCGTCGGAGGCGTCCTCGTCGGAGCCGGCCTCGGCGTCGTCCGAGTCCGAGGCGTCGCCCTCAGGAGCGTCCACCTCTGAGCCCTCGGTCGACTCCTCGCCCGCCTCTGTCTCAGGGTCGGTCTCGGGCGGGGCCTCGGAGGTCGTCTCCTCGACGACCTCCTCCGCCCCGCCGGGGCGGCGCTTCGTCACTTCTTGTCGCCCTCTTCACCCTCGACGGGCTCGTCGACGATCTCGGCGTCGACGACGTCGTCGTCGGCCTCGCCGGTCGCACCGGTGGCACCGCCGGCAGCGGACTGCTCGGCCTCGGCCGCGGCGTACATGGCCGCACCCATCTTCTGCGAGGACTCACCGAGCTTGGTGATCGCGGTCTGGATGGCGTCCTTGTCGGCCTCAGTGTCCTCGAGGACCTTCTTCAGGGCGTCCAGGTCGGCCTGCACCTCGGTCTTCACGTCGTCCGGGACCTTGTCGCCGGAGTCGGTGATGAACTTCTCGGTGGTGTAGACGAGGCTGTCACCCTGGTTGCGGATCTCGATGGACTCGCGACGCTTGGCGTCCTCCTCGGCGTACTGCTCCGCCTCCTTGACCATGCGGTCGATGTCGTCCTTCGACAGCGCGGAGCCGCCGGAGATCGTCATGGACTGCTCGCGGCCGGAAGCCTGGTCCTTGGCGGAGACGTGCACGATGCCGTTGGCGTCGATGTCGAAGGTGACCTCGATCTTCGGCACGCCACGCGGCGCCGGCGGGAGGCCGGTGAGCTCGAAGTTGCCCAGCGGCTGGTTCTCCGACCACATCGGGCGCTCGCCCTGCGCGACCTTGATCTCGACGCTCGGCTGGTTGTCGTCAGCCGTGGTGAAGATCTCGGAGCGCTTGGTCGGGATGGTGGTGTTGCGCTCGATCAGGGTGGTGAAGACACCGCCCTTGGTCTCGATCCCGAGGCTCAGCGGGGTGACGTCGAGGAGCAGTACGTCCTTGACCTCGCCCTTCAGCACGCCGGCCTGCAGCGCGGCACCGACGGCCACGACCTCGTCGGGGTTGACGCCCTTGTTGGGCTCCTTGCCACCGAGCAGGCTCTTGACCAGGTCGGTCACGGCCGGCATGCGGGTCGAGCCGCCGACCAGGACGACGTGGTCGATGTCCTTGAGCGCGACGCCGGCGTCCTTGAGGACCGACTCGAACGGCTTCTTGGTGCGGTCGAGCAGGTCGGCGGTGATCTTCTGGAACTCCGCCCGGGTCAGGGTCTCCTCGAAGTGGAGGGGGCCGGACTCACCGTGGGTGATGTAGGGCAGGTGGATGCTCGTGTTCTGCGACGAGGACAGCTCGATCTTCGCCTTCTCGGCGGCCTCCTGGAGGCGCTGCGCGGCGATCTTGTCGGCGGCCAGGTCGACGCCGTTGGCGGCCTTGAACTTCCCGACCATCCACTTGACGATCGAGTTGTCCCAGTCGTCACCACCGAGGTGGTTGTCCCCGGAGGTCGCCTTGACCTCGACGACACCCTCACCGATCTCGAGCAGGGACACGTCGAACGTGCCGCCACCGAGGTCGAAGACGAGGATGGTCTGGTCGTCGCCCTTGTCGAGGCCGTAGGCCAGCGCGGCGGCGGTGGGCTCGTTGACGATGCGGGAGACGTTGAGGCCCGCGATCTCACCGGCCTCCTTGGTGGCCTGGCGCTGAGCGTCGGAGAAGTAGGCCGGGACGGTGATGACCGCGTCGGTCACCGTCTCGCCGAGGTAGGCCTCGGCGTCGCGCTTGAGCTTCTGCAGGACGAACGCGCTGATCTGCTGCGGCGTGAAGTCCTTGTCGTCGATGTTCACCTTCCAGTCGGTGCCCATGTGACGCTTGACCGAACGGATCGTGCGGTCCACGTTGGTGACGGCCTGGCGCTTGGCGACCTCGCCGACCAGCACCTCACCGGACTTGCTGAACGCGACCACGGAAGGCGTCGTACGGGCGCCTTCGGCATTCGCGATGACGGTGGCCTCGCCACCCTCCAGAACCGAGACGACCGAGTTGGTGGTCCCGAGGTCGATACCGACGGCACGTGCCATCTTTGCTACCTCCGCTTGTTGAAGCTGTGTGTATGTGGCTGTGTTGCATCTGGGGCGGGAAGCCCCGGAAGACTGGTTGGTCTGCCGCCCAGCGGCTGCCGCCGCCGAGTCTTGCAAACAAGTTGAGCCGATTCAACTCAACTTCGTTCACTGTCCACAACGAAGACCTTACGTCCCCTATTCCAACGCCGGTCAAAAGCACGCCGAGTCGGCTCGGGAATACGATCCCCCTCGGCGGGGGTCTGGGGGAGTAGGGCGGCAGGGAGTTAAACACAAAAACGAGCCCACCAGACCGGGTGAAAA